>JACZWD010000120.1 GCA_022572335.1 Pseudomonadota bacterium | reverse complement strand
CGGGTCCGCTTGTCCGCCTCCTCCGCCGGATCGTCGGCGATGTCATCCACCTCGCGGCAGAAGGCATACACCGCGTACATGGCGTTCCGTTTCGCCGCGGGCAGGGTGCGCATGGCCCAGAAAAACGAAGTTCCCGACCGTCTGACCAGGGACCTGACGTGGTCCGTGACCTCGGAGGAGGAGGTGCGTTCGCTCACCGTCATGCTCCCTATGACGGACCGGGGCGTCACCCGGCGTCACCCGCCCGGGCCGGCGCGCCGTCCATTGGCCGGACCGCCGTAGCTGCGCCCCTTCCAGGCGCCGCCGCAGCCCTTCCAGTGGCGGCGCGCGGAATCCGCCGTCATCAGGGTAAACAACAGGGCCGCCACGGGCAACGTCAGGACCGACCACGGCGGCTGGCCGTAAAGCCGGACCGTAGGCCGGTAAGCGAACGCCATCAGCGACCACGCCGCGAGCCCCGCCAGCCCCGCCATGGCGTCGCCCGCCACCAGCCCCGCGAACGCCGCCGCCGGCGGCACCAGATAGAGGACGGCCATGCCGAACACCGTGCCACCCAGCGCCGCCCAGGAATACCCAAGTTGTTCGAACGCCGTGCGCGCCACCATGTTCCACATGTCCTCCAGGCGCGGGTGGGCGCGCAGGCTGCGCACGCTGCCGGTGAGGCCGAGCCAGATCGGTCCCTTGCGCTTGATGCGTTTCCCCAGCGCGCAGTCGTCGATGAGCCGGCCGCGGATGGTCTCGACGCCGCCCGCCTGCCGCAAAGCGGCGCGGCGCACCAGCATGCAGCCCCCCGCGGCGGCGGCCTCGGGCCTTTCGGGGTCGTTGACGCGGGGAAACGGATAGACTTTCTGGAAGAAGAAGACGAAGGCGGGAATCATTAAGCGCTCCCAGGCACTCCGGCAGCGCAAAAGCACCATCAGGGAGACCAGGTCGAGCCCGCCGGCCTCGGCCTTACCCACCAAACGGCGCAGATTTTGCGGGCCATGCTCGATATCGGCGTCGGTGAACAGCACGAACGGGGCCTCGGGCGCCACCTTTTCGGCGTGGGCCAGACCCTGGGCCACGGCCCACAGCTTGCCGGTCCAGCCCGCTTCCGGCGGCGCCGCCGTGACCAGGGAAAGGCGCTTCGAGCCCGCCGCCGCACGGCGGGCCGTTGCGGCGGTCCCGTCGTCGCTGCCGTCATCCACGACGACGATGGACAGAGCGCCCGGATAGTCCTGGGCGAGGAGCGATGCGACGCACCGTCCTATGGTCGCCGCCTCGTTTCGGGCGGGAACGATGACGACGACACCCGGCCATGAGTCGCGGCTGGGAAAAGGTCCGTCCAGCCGCTGGTCGGCGCGCCAGAACGCGCCGCGGAACAGAACCAGCACCCCCCACGCGCCGAGCGCGATGACGGCCGCGATGGCAGCGATAGAGAGGGTCATCCGCTGCGCGCGCCGAACGCCGCCGCCAGCACACCGAGCAGGCAGCACCACAGGAATCCGGCCTTGGACAGCTCGACGCGCCGCGCCAGCGGATCGCGGCGCCGCAAAAGCGCGGTCAACCGGTTGGCGATGGCCAGAATGCCCGCGGATTCCATGGCCAGGCGGCGATTGCGCACGCCGCCCGGCATCGGGCGGGCCTGGGTGAGCAGGGCCTCGACGCCGTCGAGCGTGCGATCGAGCACCTTGCGCAGGGCCGGGTTGGTGCTCGGGGTGTCCAGGTCCTCAACCACCGCGCCGACCTCCTCCATCCACGCCATCGGCAGGTAGACCCGGTTCAGGCGGCGGTAGTCATCCTGGCAGTCCTGGAGATGATTGATGATCTGCAGTCCCATGCACAGGGCGTCCGAGGGCCCGTAGCCGTGGCGCGACCCGCCGTGGAGATCCAGCATGTAGCGCCCCACGGACGCCGCCGAAAGGGTGCAGTATCCGATCAGATCGTCCCAGTCCCGGTAGCGGAGTTTCGTCGCATCCAGTTTAAAAGCGGCCAGCAAATCCGCACAGTGGCGCGGCGCAACCCCCGTTTCGGCCAGGCTTTCGCGCATGCGGTGGGCTTTGCGGAAGGCGGGGTTCCCCCGATCACGGCCGAGCAGCGCGTCCTCGAACCCGTCCAGCCGCGCCACCTTCTCCTCCGGCGGCAAGTCCGGATTATCCGCGATATCGTCGGCGCCGCGGGCGAAATCGTAGAAAATGGCCACATGGGGACGCAGCCGGGCCAGCAACAACCAGGACCCGACGGGGAAGTTCTCGTAGGCGACATCCTTGCCCGACGGTGTCTCTACGGAAAGCGGCGTGGCGACGGTCATGGGAGGTGTGTCGCGGCGGGCATGCCCGCGGTCAGGCGTTGCCGTTGGAGACTTTTTTGCGCATTTCGTCGAGGAGACTCTGAATCTTGCCGCCGTTCCTGCGGATGACGGAGGCCACTTCGGACCGTTGGGTCTGGCCCAGGCTCACCCCTTCCACCATGACATCGATGACCTTGTGCTCGCCCTTGCGCTTGCGCACGCGCCAGTCGACCCGTGCCAGAGAGCTACCGTCGGGCCGCAGTATCCTTGAATACACGATGATATCCGCGTCGCCCTTGGTCGCCGTCTTGATGACCGTCAGGGTGACGCCTGCATAATTGGCGAAGCGGTTCACGTAGATGGACACCAGCAGGTTCTCGAAAAGTTTCAGGAACTCCGTGCGTTCCCCATCGGTCGCCTTGCGCCAATAGCGGCCCATCACCCATCGCCCGATGGTCTTTACGGCAAAGTGTTCATGCAGGAGAACGCGAAAGCGCTTCACCCGCTCCTCGCGGGGGATCTCTTTCACCGTCAGTGCCGCGATCGCCTTGTCGGCAAGAGACTCGATGAGCTGCCGCGCTTCCTCCTGGGCAGTGGCCGCATGGCCGGGGACGGCCGCAAGAACCAGCGCCAGGGTCATACAGCCCGCCAGGATGTCCCGTCGCGTCAACATTTTTCACTCCCCGCAGTCGTGTTCGTTACCGGTCTGCGCTTCTCTCGTGCGCAGTTCGCCTCCCCGCGCCGTCCCCGCCGGCGGCCCGACCATCAAGACTGCCTGAGGCCACTCAGAAATCAAGGGAAGACTTCCCTGTCTCTCGAAAATATGAACGGGGCGCGCAAAAGGCCGGGCGGAACCGGGCGGGGGCGCGCACCGTCGGTCCACCTTGCCAGTGGCCGTGAGCGCTAAGCGGCGATGAACTTGTCGCGGTACCCGGCGCGGAGGTCGGCGTACCAGGGGGCTTCGGGCGGCCACCACCACATCCGCTCGAGGGCGTCTTGCGGGTACGCCTCGGCGAAGTTTTTCTTGGCCCGCGGTTTCAGGTACTTCCCGGCGCCGACGCTGACGCTGTTGTAACTCGTCTCGTTGGCCAGGGTGGCGCCGACTTTCGGCGTGTAAATGTAGTCGAGGAACGCGTAAACCTGATCCGTGTGCTCCGCACCGACGGGAAGCGATAGTCCGTCGATCCAGCCCAGGGCCCCTTCCCGCGGCGTCATGTAGACGATCGGCTTGCCCTCGTTCTTGAGCCTGAGCGGCGGCCCGATCCAGGTCTGGCCGAGAACGACGCCGTTCTGCGTGAATCCGCGGGTCTGGGCCTCGGCGTCGTTCCAGAACTGCTTCAGCCAGGGCTTGTGCCGGATGGCGAATTTGGCGATCTCATCCCAGATGCCGCGCATGGTGTCCTCGTCCTTGTAGGAGTCCAACATGCGGTTCGACGGCAACTCGCCGATGCGGTCCAGATAGAGGCCGATGGCAAGCATCATGGAGTGGGGGCGGCCCATGATTTTGCCTTTCATCTCAGGGATATAGAGATCGCCGTAGGAAAGGTCCTCGTAATCCCTGGACCACTTGTCGGTGCGCCAGGCCAACGCCTCGCTGCCCCACAGGAACGGCAGGTGATGGTTCTTGCCGTCCCATGTGCCGGCCTTGATCGAGGCCTGAAGCATGGACCCGATGATGCGCTCCGTCGGCACCCGGCTCATGTCCCAGGGCTGCAACAGGCCAAGCGGCTTCCACTGCAACATGCGCACGGAGGTGGGGCTGATAAGGTCGAAGCCCCGGCCCCGGGTTGCCTTCATTTTGTTGATCAGTTCTTCGTTGGAACCGAAAGGCGTGTGCTTGATCCTGATGCCCGTCTTGCGCGTGAACCCGTCGGCGACGGATTTGACCAGGGCGTCCGACCACATCAGGATGTTGAGCTCGCCCGAGGACGAAAAGGCGTCCTTGACAATCCACGGCCCCATGCCGAGGGCCACGCCCGCGGCGGCGGCGCCCTTCAGCACCGCGCGCCGCCCGACCGCCGCGCGAAGGGCCGTGCCCTTGGCGTCCACGGACCTGGGGACCCTTGTTGTCACGGGATTCTCCCGTTCATCCCTTGCCTTACAGACAATATTTAACACGTTGTTTATTCAGGTCAATGTATTCACGCGGGGCGAAACAAGAATCTGATCATAAAATTATGACAGAATCATGGCGGCGACAAATGCGCGTCCATGGTTTCCGCGCCGAGCCGGCTCTCTGCCATGTATTCCCTCTCCGCCCGACGGCAAGGCCGGGCATAAAATAAAATTGCGAATATTCGGTTATCAAAGCGCGCGGCCCCCGGGGGGACAGGGGGGTGTCCCCCCGGCAACGATGGGCGGGGGACGCCCCCGCGGCCCCCGGGGGGACAGGGGGGTGTCCCCCCGGCAACGATGGGCGGGGGACGCCCCCGCGGCCCCCGGGGGGACAGGGGGGTGTCCCCCCGGCAACCCTACGCCGGGGACGGACAAAAAGCCTTGATCGCGGGGAAAGGCGCGGCGACGGCGGCCAGGCATTCCCGTTTCAGGTCCCGGCGCCGGACGCGAGGTAGTGGATGCTGAAAAGGTCGTTTTCGTCGGTCCATACCTGAACCGGGACGAAGCCGGCGGCACGGGCCATGTCCTGGAATTCGGGAACGCTGTACTTGTACGAGTTCTCGGTGTGGATGGTCTCGCCCTCGCGGAAGCGGAATTCCGTGCCCACGACGCGGACCACCTGGTCCTTCAGGCTGACCAGGTGCATCTCGATGCGGCCTTCCGCGGCGTCGTAAAAGGCGTGGTGGCGAAAGCCGTCGAGCGCGAAAGTCCCGCCCAGCTCCCGATTGACGCGGGCCAGCAGGTTAATGTTGAACGCCGCCGTGACGCCCTGGGCGTCGTTGTAGGCGGCGTCGAGGATACGGGCGTCCTTCTTGAGATCGATGCCGATCAGCATGGCGCCGCCGGGCCCGGCCACCTCGGCCGCCGTGGCGAGAAACCGGACCGCCCGATCGGGGGTGAAGTTGCCCAGGGTCGAACCCGGGAAGAAAACCACGCGCTTCCCATCGGACGTCCCCTCGACCGCGGGCACCCGGAAGGGCTTGGTGAAATCGGCGCACACGGCGTGCACCGCCAGGTGTGGCAGGTCCGCCGCCAGCGCCGCCGTCGCTTCGACGAGAAAGTCGCGCGAAATGTCCACGCCGACGAAGGCCGCCGGCCGCTCCAGGGCGTCGAGCACGATGCGCGCCTTCTCGCCGGACCCGGCGCCAAGTTCCACCAGTTGGCAGTCCGGCCCCACCAGGGCGGCGATCTCGGGCGCCGAGGCGCGCAACAAGCCGGTCTCGGTCCGCGTCAGATAGTATTCGGGGAGCCCGCAGATCCGCTCGAACAGTTTCGAGCCCTGCTCGTCGTAAAAGAACTTGCACGGCAGGTGCTTGGGCTCGTCTGCCAATCCCTCGAGGACCTCGGCAAGGAAGTCGTCGTCATCGGGGGCCAGGTCCTCGAACGAGGCGAGTGCGGTACGGTCGGTCATGGAGTCCCCGTGGGTTTTACCGGTCGCAGGTGCGGAAGCCGGCGAACACGTCGCGCCGGTCGGGCGTGTAATAATTGCGGTACCGCGCGGTCAACATCCGCCCCCGCGTCGCCCAGCCGCCGCCGCGCAGGACCTTGGTGGTGCCGAACAGGGGCTCGGAATACTCCTTGTAGGCGTCGGGCGAGAACCCGGGAAAGGCATCGAACGTACTGTTCGTCCATTCCCAGACGTTGCCCATCATCTGCCGGCAACCGAACGCGCTGTCGCCGTCGGCCAGGGCCGCCACGTCGATGCAGCCCAGGGCGTGGCCGTCGAGATTGGCGCGGCTCGCCCGCACGGGTTCGTCGCCCCACGGGAAGCGCCGTTTGCCCGTCCCCAGGGTGGCGCCGCCGGCGGCCGGTTCGGCCGTCGCCGCGACCTCCCATTCGGCTTCCGTGGGCAGGCGCCGCCCGGCCCACCGGCAATAGGCTTCGGCCTCGTACCAGTTCACATGGACCACCGGCTGATCGGGCGCCGCATCGGCGACGCCGTCGAACCGGCGCACCGCCCACGTGCCGGGCCCGTCCGCCACCCAGTAGACGGGATGCCCGGCGCCGGCCTTTTCGCGCCACCGCCAGCCCTCGTCGTCCCAGAATTCCGGGCGGCCATACCCGCCCTCGTCGACGAAGGCGGCGAAGGCGGCATTGGTCACCGGCGCGCGGGCGATGCGGAAGGGCGCCACGGTGACCGGGTGGGCCCATTTTTCGTTGTCGAACACGAAGGGCGCATCCCGGGCGGAGCCGAGCAGGAACGTGCCGCCGGGCACGTCGACGTCGCCGGGCAGCGGACCGGCATCCGCGTCCGCCGGCCGGCGCGCCCCGTGGAAGCGGGGTTCGGGGTAGCCCAGAGTCTGGCGCGTGTAGGTATAGGCCTCGTCGTGCATGTCCTCGTGAAAGGTGGTGAACTGGTAGAGGTAGCTGTCCTGCTCACTCGCCGTGGAGCCGTCCAGACGTTCGAGCAGGGCCTCGAGGACGTTCTTCATGTACACCAGGATCTTGTCCAGCGGCACCAGGGGCAGGTCCCAGCGGGTATCGTGGGCGATGCGGATGGAATCGTAGATGGCGTCCCCGCCGGCGAGCAGGGAGGGACGGCCGTACATGCGCCTGAGAATGAAGAATTCGTGGAACCACGCCACGTGCCCGATCTCCCACACCAGAGGATTGACGATGTCCAGCTTAGGGCCGATAAGCTGCTGGTCGTCCAGTCCCCGCACCAGCTCCAGCGTCCGTGCGCGTGCGTCGCACATGATCTGGGCCAGGTGGGCAGAAGGCACAGGCTCGGTCATGGTCCCCCGTCGATCGGCATCCGCGCATGAAGATTAGCCTGATTACCCCGGCGAAAAAACAGTCCCGCGCGGGAAACCGCACGACGGCGGTGCGCTGGGCCCGCATCCTCGGGGACCTGGGGCACCGGGTGCGCATCGCCGTGGCCTACGAGGACGAACCGGCCGACGCCATGGTCGCCCTGCACGCCTGGCGCAGCGCCGGGTCCATTGTCCGCTTCCGCGAACGCCATCCCGGCCGCCCGTTGATCGTGGCGCTGACCGGCACCGACATCTACCGTTTCCAGAAAAGCCACCCCAGGCCGACGCTCCGCTCCATGGACCTGGCCGACGCCCTGGTCTGCCTGCACGACCTGGTCCACGAGGCCATCCCGGCGCGCTTCGGCGCGAAACTGCACGTCATCCACCAATCCGCCCTGCCCCTGCCCGGACCCCGCAGGCCGTCCGTGCGTCACTTCGACATCTGCGTCGTCGGTCACCTGCGGTACGAAAAGGACCCCCTGCGCGCCGCGTTCGCCGTCCGCCGCGTGGCCGCTTCGTCGCGCCTCCGGGTCATTCACCTGGGCCAGGCCGTCGACGCAACCTGGGCCGCAAAGGCGCGCGCCGAAATGGCCCGCAACCCGCGTTACCACTGGCTGGGCGAGGTGCCCGGCTGGGCCGTGCGCCGGGAATGGGTGAAGACCCGCCTGATGGTGCTGAGCTCGGTGATGGAAGGCGGCGCCAATGTGATCTCCGAGGCCGCCGTCGCCGGCGTGCCGGTGATCGCCTCGGATATCCACGGCTCCGTCGGTCTGCTGGGGCGGGACTATCCCGGTTTCTACCCGGTCGGGGACACGGCGGCGCTGAGGGACCTGTTGATGCGCGCCGAAGGGGACGGGGCGTATGTGGATACCCTGGCCCGGCACTGTGCGAAACGGGCCCGGCTGTTCACCCCGGACCGGGAGTTCCGGGCGTGGCGGAATTTAGTGGCCTTTATCAGCTAAATTGCGCCCATACGACGGCGTTGCGAGGTTTCCGGCTAGGAGCGCGTCGCGCCTTGGTGTGCATGCACCACAAGCGGCGCGCGACGACGTCCGGAAGCCTCGCAACGCCGCCCTTCGGGTCGCTTTTCCCGTC
>JACZWD010000002.1 GCA_022572335.1 Pseudomonadota bacterium | reverse complement strand
GGGACGTGACCGAGCTGCGCTGCACCTACGACCCGGCGAGCCGCGGCGGAAAATCCCCCGACGGACGCAAGGTCAAGGCGACGCTCCATTGGGTCTCGGCCGCGCATGCCGTAGGGGCGGAGGTGCGCATCTACGATCAACTGTTCACCCGGCCGGACCCGGGCGCCGGCGGCGACATGGTCGGCGACCTCAGGCCGCGCTCGGTCGACGTGCTCCGGGAGTGCCGCCTGGAACCCGGTTTGGCCGACGCCGTACCCGGCGAGACGGTGCAGTTCGAACGGCAGGGGTATTTCTGTCTCGACCCCGATTCGACACCCGGGGCACTGGTGTTCAACCGCACCGTCGCCCTGCGCGACACCTGGGCGAAGATCCGGGCGAAGGGTTAGAGTCCGTTCAGGATCAGGTCATCGATTCCGGCCTTACCAGAAGGCGGCGATGGTGCCGGTCATGACCAGGCCGAGGCCGGCGGCCTGCCACCGGTGGTCCAGGTACCAGGGCCGGGGCTCCGCCCCCGGGGCGCCGGCGCCCAGGTCGGACCGGCGGAAGGTGGCCTCGGCGACGGCCGCGGCCGGGGGCGCCGGGCCGGCGAGGCTGACGGCGGCCGTCACCAGCGCGGCGAAGGCGCACAGGCTAAGCGCCATGTAGGTGAAGTGCACGTCGGGCAGGCCGAGGGCCGACCATACGCCCGTCACCTCCTTGAGGATGAAAAGCGTCAGCCCCAGGGCGAGGCCCGAGACCAGGGCCGAGAACGCGCCGGTGGCCGTGGCGCGCCGCCAGAAGATGCCGACGAAATAGACGGCGACGATGGGCGGCACCAGGTAGGCCAGGGTCGACTGGAAGTACTGGAAGAGGGATCCGAAGTCGCGGATCAGGGGCGCATAGGCGGCCGCGACGACCATGGCGACGGCGGTCACCACGCGGCCGATGACCAGCAGGGTGCGCGGCGAGGTGCGCGGACGCAGGGGCCGGACGAAGTCCATGGTCACCAGCGACGCCGCGGCGTTGAGGGCGCTGTCCAGGCTCGACATGATGGCGGCGACGAGGGCGGTCAGGATGAGCCCCCTGAACCCCGCCGGCAGCAGCTCGAAGGCGAGCGCCGGGAACACCCGGTCGGGGCTGTCGAGGCCGGGGAAGAGTTGGATCGCGATCATCCCCGGGATGATCATGAGGAAGACGTTGGGGAGCTTGAGGAGCCCGCCGAAGAGCGCCCCCCGGCGCGCGTCGGCTAGGCTGCGCGCCGCCAGCATGCGCTGCACGAAGTACTGGTTCAGGGTCCAGTAGTAGAAGCCGAGGATGACGACGCCGCCGATCCCCGGCCACGGCAGGAAGCCGTCGTCGGCGGGCATGATCAGGCGGGTTTTGGTCTCGTCCAGCCCCTCGAAGAGCCGGTCCCAGCCGCCCACCGCGTCGAGTCCGATGACGCAGATGGCCGCGGCGCCGGCCATCATGATCACCGCCTGCACGGTGTCGGTGACGACCACCGCCTTGAGCCCGCCGAAGATGGTGTAGACCCCGGCGAACAGCGCCAGCGCGGCGCTCGCCTGCCACAATTCGAGGCCGGGGACGGCGGTGGTGATGACGATGCCGCCGGCATAGAGGGCGCCGGCGGTGTCGATGAACATGATGGTGAGGACGGTGAACAGCGCATAGGCATAGCGCGAGCGCGCATCGAACCGCCGCTCCAGGTACTCGGGCACCGTATAGAGGCCGGTGCGCAGGAACACCGGCGCCATGAACAGCGCGAAGAAGATGAGGACCAGGGCCGCCGTCCACTCGTAGTTGAAGACCACCATGCCGTGGGCGTAGGACGCCCCCATGAGGCCGACGAAGCTGGCCCCCGACATGTTCGACGCATACAGGGAAAAGCCGATCAGGGCCCACGGCAGGGTACGCCCGGCGAGGAAATAGTCGAGCGCGTCGCGCTCGCCGCGGCCCACCCACAGCCCGTGGGCGAGGACGGCGATGAAGTACGCGGCGACGATGGCCACGTCGACGGCGGCGAGCTCTGCTCCGGCGGTCATCGTGGATTCCTCAGGGCCGGCTCGGGTGTCTCCGGCGGCGGCGGTCCACAGGCCACCGCGGCCCCTACCTTACGCCGGTTGCGCCGGCCGTTGAACGCCCGGACCGCCAGGCGCCCGGCCGGACGCCCCCGGAAGACCGCCGTCGGTGGGCGCAATTTAGCTGATAAAGGCTACTCGGCGCTCACGTGATGGCGTCGATCTGCTCGTCGGTGAGGGAGCCCGGGACGATGGTGATGGGAACGCGCAGCCGTCCGGCCATTTTGCCGACGAGGTCGGAGACCAGGGGTCCCGGGCCTTCCGGCCCGGTGGCGGCGCCGAGGACGAGCACCGAGATGTCGTTGTCTTCGTCGTCGATCAAGGTGATCAGTTCCTCGGTGATCTTGCCTTCGCGGATGTAGATGACGGGCGTGTGGCCGGTTTGCTTCTGCACCACCGAGGCCACGACCTGGAGCATCTCCTCGGCCTCCTCCCGGCGCTCCTCGCGCATCAGGTCGCCGACGGCCGCCCAGTGCTGGAACTCGGCCGGCCCGACCACATAGAGCAGGGCGACGCGGCCGTTCGAGTGCACGGCGCGGCGGCAGGCGAAGCGCAGCGCCTGGGCCAGCTCCTCGCTTTCGTCGACCACGCACAGGAAGGTGCGCGTTCCTTCGTCCGTTTTCTCTTTCGCCGCTTTGTCCGCCATGGGTGTTGCCGTTTCAGCTCGTTCAGGACTTGCGGAACATGACACTGGCCAGCCATCCTGCCACCGCCGCGATGAAAATGGCAAGAACTCCATAGGCCAGGGAATGGCGGTGGGCAAAGTCGAAGACGCCCGCCTCGAACCCGACTTTCCTGACGTTCAGCAGGGTGGTGTCGACGGTCACGATGTTGCCGTCGCGAACCAGGTAGACGTCGACACCGTAGGTGCCAACGGACACGGTGGTGGGAAAGCGGATCTTGGTGCGGAACAGCCGGCTGCTCAGAAAGATGACGTTGCCCGGCTGGAGGCTGTACAGGCCCTGGCGCTGCTTGTTGCGGATGAGGGCCGCACGGAAGGAATCGTAGTCCTCCGCGTACGGCTGTTTCCAATGGGGCAGGAGCAACAGATTTTCCAACCCGATCCAGTTCTTGGCGGCCACGGCCTCGGGGAGGAATTCCTCCATCGGCCTGTTGCTGGCCACCGCGTAAAAGGCCGGCACGCCGGTGAAGACCAGTTCGTCCCGGTTGACCCAGATGCCGGCGACCCGTTCCTTGCGGCGCACGATTTCATCGCGCAAGGGGCCGCGCACGATGACCACCACGTCGCCTTCGCCGTCGGTGGCGCCGAACAGCAGAAGCTCGGAGCCGACGAAGCCGGCGGTGATCTCCACCACGGAACTGGACAGGTCCACCACCAGCTCTTCGGCGGCGTAGGCCGGTGTTGCCGCCGCCAACAGCACGACGCCCGCCAGGAGATTTTTAACCTTGCGCATCAGTTCGCCACCACGCCGCCAAGGAAAAACAGATCCAGCGGCGTGATCACCAGATCGTAGGTCAGCTTTGCACAGACGGCGATAACCATGAGCCCGAGCAGCCCGCGCAGGTGCTCGCCCTGCAGCCGGCCGCTCGCCCGGGCGCCTATCTGCGCCCCGATGACGCCGCCGGTGAGCAAAATCAGCGCCAGGACCACGTCCACCGTCTGGTTGTGGACGGCCTGCAGGATGGTGACATTGGCGGTCACGAAGATGATCTGAAACAGCGAGGTGCCGACAACCACCACCGTCGGCATGCCGAGCAGGTAGATCATCGCCGGGACCATGACGAAACCGCCGCCCACCCCCATGATCGCCGACAGCACCCCGACCAGGAAGCCGATGCCAATGGGCAGCAGGGCGCTGATATACAGGCGCGAGCGGCGGAAACGCATCTTCAGGGGCAGGCCGTGGATCCAATAGTGATAGTGCCGCTTGCGGCGAATCTGGCGCTTGACGCGCATCAGGGCCCGTGCGCTCTCGGACAGCATCAAGACGCCGATGACGCTCAGGAAAACCACGTAGGAGAGCTTGATCACCAAGTCGATCTGCCCGAGACCGCGCAGAATCGTGAACAGCCATACGCCGAAGGAAGAACCGACGATGCCGCCCGCCAGCAGGGTCAGGCCCATCTTGACATCGACGTTGGCGCGTCGCCAATGGGCGAGGACGCCGGAAACGGACGACGCGACGATCTGATTGGCCTCGGTGGCGACCGCGACGGCCGGCGGAATGCCGATGAAGATCAGCAACGGCGTCATCAGGAAGCCGCCGCCGACTCCGAACAACCCGGAAAGAAAACCCACCCCGCCTCCCATGCCGAGGATGAGAAACACGTTTACGGACATCTCGGCGATGGGGAGGTAGATCTGCATCGGCGCCGGTGCCTTATGTCCGGACGGCTACGTGGCGGGCATTCCGCCGCCCCGCCCGGACGGGGTATCCGGGGCATTGCCTGGCGACGGTGAATACGATGCTCAACATACTTCCCGGCCCGGCGAAATCTCCGGACCGTGTGGAATTACCGTTTCGGTATAATAAGTTAGAGGCTTCTAATGTAATCCAAAGTCTCTGTCAACACAAGGATTTGACGACGGGCCGGGAGATATTTTCCGGTGGGTCCCAGGCCCGTGCCCGGTACCGGAATCGGCGAAGAGCGGGCAGCCGGGCGACGCCCGGCAAAGATTACAAGCCCCGATGCTTGCTGTAGAATGGCGGCCCGTTCGAGGCCGGCCCGGGGGCACGGTACGCGTTTGTCCGGCCCGCCCGACCAAAAATGAGGTACACGCCGTGACGACGGTGCTCGACACCAAGGGACTGAACTGCCCGTTGCCGGTCCTGAAGGCCAAGCGGGCGCTCAAGGACATCGCCGCCGGGGATACGCTGACGGTGCTCGCCACCGATCCCGGCGCCGTGCAGGACTTCGAGGCCTTCTGCCGCGCCACGGGCGACGAACTCGTCGACAGCACCGAGGAAAACGGTGTCTACACGTTCCTGATCAAGAAACGCGCCTGACGATTCCGTGGTCACCCCGCCGGGTCGGTGTCGAATCCGTACAGGCGGCCGGATTCCCCGGACGCCCGGGGCGCGCCGTTTTTCATTTATTCATATTTTGTTGTTATGGGGAAAGGCGGTGGCGGACAGGAAACGGCCGGCACCGATCCGGCGCGGGCCTTGCCCCCGGGTGCGCCTTTTGGCAGGCTAAAAGTAGTAGGTTGGGGAAGAGATACTACAATTTATGGTATACCCCGCAAAATACTGTAGTTCAGGCCGGCTTTGCCCGCCACCTCGGGCGTACCCATGGCGTCGCAGGGGGAGGGGATGACGCACGGAAAGAATCCGTGGGCCGCCGCCGGGCGCGCCCTCCCGGCTGGCCGGGACGTGGAGACACGGGACCCGTGATGGCTATTCTGGCTCTGAAAAGGTCCGCCGGGACGAGCCCGCCGCGCCCGGCGACGTGCAGCGCCGAGATGCTGCAGGTGTCCGCCAAGGTGATGGACACCATGCGCGAGGCCGTGGTCATCATGGATGCGAGGTTCCGGGTGACCGCCGTCAACCCGGCGTTCACGGCCATCACCGGCTACCCCCTGGTCGATGTCATGGGCAAGCGCCCGCCCTTCCACGCCGCCCTGAAGAAGAAGGGCGGCCGGCACGCCGCGATGCTGAAGGTCTTGAAGACGCATGGTACGTGGCAGGGAGAGGTGTGGAGCAAACGCAAGACCGGCGACGACTACGCCGAAAGCCTGACCGTTTCGGCCATTACCGGGGACAGGGGCGAGGTCGAGCGGTACGTCGCCGTGACCGCGGACATCACCCGGCACAAGGAGGATGAAGAGCGCATCCACTACCAAGCCAACTACGATACCCTCACCGGGCTGCCCAACCGGTTCCTGTTCCTCGACCGCCTGGACCAGGCCCTGGCCCAGGCGAATCGCACGGGCACGAAACTGGGGCTTTTATTCATCAACCTGGATCGGTTCAAGCTGATCAACGACACCCTGGGCCACGCGTTCGGCGATCTGTTGCTCAAGGAGGCGTCGGCGCGCCTGGATGCCTGCGCGCGCGCCAGCGACACGGTGGCGCGGCTGGGCGGCGACGAGTTCACCATCATCATGCCCAACCTGAAGGACGCCCGGCACATCTCCCGCCTGGCCCAGCGCGCCCTCGATTCCCTTGCCCGGCCGTTCGATCTGGAGGGCCACGAGGAATGGGTCTCGGCCAGCATCGGCATCACCGTCTACCCGGACGATGCGACCGACGCCGGCGATCTGCTGAAGAACGCCGATACCGCCATGGATCGCGCCAAGAACGAGGGGCGCGCCAACTACCAGTCCTTCACCAGCGCCCTGAACGAGGAGTTCCGGCAACGCCTGGTCATCAGGAACGGCCTGGGCAAGGCCCTGGAGCGGGGTGAATTCACCCTCCACTACCAGCCCAAGGTGAATATCCTCAGCGGCCGTATCACGGGCGTCGAAGCGTTGATGCGCTGGGACTCCGCCGCCCTGGGCCGGGTGCCGCCCGCTCAGTTCATTCCCGTCCTGGAGGAGACCGCCCAGATCGTGGAGGTGGGCGAATGGGCCATCAGGACCGCGTGCCTCCAGCACAAGGCGTGGTACGAAGCCGGGATGCCGCCAATGTGCGTCGCCGTCAATTTGTCCGCCCGCCAGCTCCGCGAATCGTCCTTCGTGTCCGTCGTCGGCAAGGTACTGCGGGAAACCGGCGTCGACGCCGCCGGCCTGGAGCTGGAGATCACGGAAAGCATGCTGATGGCGGACACGGCGAAAAGCGTGCGCGCCCTCGGCGCATTGCACGAGATGGGCATCCGGCTGTCCATGGACGACTTCGGCACCGGGTATTCCTCGCTGAGCTACCTCAAGCGCTTTCCCATCGACACCATCAAGATCGACCGTTCCTTCATTGCCGACCTCGCCACCGACCCGGACGACGTGGAGCTCATCAAGGCGATCATCACCATCGGGCACAGCCTCAACCGGAAGGTCATCGCCGAGGGGGTGGAGACCGCGGAGCAGCTTTCCATCCTGCGCGAGTACCGGTGCGACGAAATGCAGGGCCATCTCTTCAGTCCGCCCATGCCGGCGGAAGAGATGACCGGATTTCTCAAGGAAAATTTACTGCAATGCGCCTGAGGGCGGTTTTGCCCGCCCCGCCGGGGCTCCTCACGAGTCCCTCACTAATAATACAGGGCGGGGTCAAGGACGGCCCAGGGCAGGAGTCCGGCCATGGTCTCTGCGACCTCGTGGGGCCTGCCGGTGAACCTGAGCCCCCCGTGGTCTTTCCCGCGCCACGCCACCTCGGCGCAAAGCCCGCGCCCGATGACGTCTTTTACCCGCCCCCTCGGGGCGTCGGGAACGCTTGCCGATGGCGCCGCATCGCCGCCGCGTCCCCTCCTGCCGGGGAAACGGGAAAAACGATCGTATAGTGCACGAATCTCTGGGACAGGACACTTGTACCAACGGATAGGTTTCGGCCCCTCTTTCGCCGGCGGAGCGGACACGCCGGGCCGTATACCAATATTCCCGAACGGCGGTCCCTAGACCTCTTCCCAATGGCACGACAGGCCCAGCTCGCCCGCCGTATTGGTGACGGTCGCAAGGCAGGAGCGGGCGCTCGCGTCGGGAATCGAGATCGCAACGTTCACCACGTACTCGTCGTTGTGCGGCCCGGGGATTCTCTCCGCGTTCAGACGGACGATGTTGGCCTCGAACTGGACGAAGACTTCGCACAGGCGGGCGATCAATCCCGGGCGGTCACCGCCGCTGACGGTGATCCGGTGCGTGACGTGGCCCAACGGCCCATGCACCGGCGCCAGGTCGAAAGAGGAAACCGTGACGTCGGCGCCCTCGAGCTCGGGCAGGCCGCGAAGCTCGGCCTCGATCGTTTCCGGTGCAACGCCCTCGGGAAACTCGCACACCGCCGTGAACTCGGCGCCGCCTCCGAGCACCGCAAACGTGGTGTCGGCCAGATTCCCGCCCAGATCGAACAGCCGGCCGGCGATCGCCGCCACGAGTCCGATGCGGTCGGGACAAAGGATGGAGATCAACGCCGTGGTAGCCATGGAACGACCTTCAGGCACTCTTTCAGGGCAGCCATGATAACGGAGTTTCGCCGCCGAAACGAATGTCTGTTGGGCCGGGGCGTGTTCCGCGCTTCAGAAGGGCTGCGTACCCGTCGCTGCCCGTGATAGCCTTTTGGTGGAAGCGGCATCGAAAAACGGAGGTTCCCATGCGCCGAGCAGTGGCGGGCCGTTTGGCCGCGGCGCTGGTTCATTCCGCCATTGCGCGTGCCGCCGTGGGCGCGGGTGATCGAAAAGGGGAAGAAGTTCGATGTCGTCATTCAGTCGCCGAGCGGGTACGTCATCAACGTGCAGACGGGAGCCGTCAACGCCGACGTGAGCCTCATGGGCATGACGGCCAGGCTGGAGGCCACCTATCTGGGCGACGGAAAACCCTGGTCGCGGAAGGTGGAGGAAGGGTCGATCACCGTCGGCGGCCTGCCCGCCCGCGCCGTGCCCTATGAGGGCACCGGCATACGCACGCGGGTGGTCGTTGCGCGGGGGCGGGAAACCGATTTCGTCTTCATGTTCATCGCCCCGCCCGGGGCCTTCGACGGCTTGGTGGCGGTGTTCGACCGCGTCCTCGCCAGCTTCCGTCCCGCCGCCGCCGAGGTGGCGGTGCGGCCCGGTCCTCCGCCACCGGCCGCACCGGCGCGTCCTCCCGTTGCGCCGGGTGCCGCCGTGCCGCCGCCGCTCGCCGCCGCGCGGCGTTTCGCCGACCCGGAATTCGGCTTTTCCATCGATTATCCGCGTCAGTGGATCGTCGCCAGGCCGTCCGCGCACACGGTGACGTTCAGCGGCAGGCAGGGGACGGAAGCGTTCTACGCCGTGGTCAGCATCCAGAACGTCGAGCCGCCCTCGGCCAGAGATTCCGGACAGGCCGCCGCCGCCGTGGTCTCCGACCTGAAGTCCCAATGGGCCGCCGGCGCCACCGACGTGGGCTACTTCGGCGAGGGGCCCATCACGTACGAGAACAAAGGCTTGCGATTGCAGGGACACCAGTTCCTGGTCGCCTACACGGAACGGGGCCAGCGGTTCAGGCAGTGGACCGTGGTCGTTCCCAGGCCCGCCGGAACCGTGGTCCACGTGTGGTCCTATACGGCACCCGACGGCTTGTTCCCGTTGTTCCGGCCGGTCGCCGAGGCCATGCGCAAGACCTGGGTGATCGACGCGCGGTAAGGAAGGGCGCCGCCGCCGGCGCCCGGGTTTCAGCGCTGGAAACCCTTTTGATGGTCCACCCCAAGCGCCGTCCACTTCTCATGGGCGAGGCGGATGACGCGTTCCGTCTCCGACCACAAGGGCGGCAACGCGTCAAGGCCGACCCAGGCGGCCTCGGCGGCGTCGTCGCCCGCCGTCGCCTCGCCGGCCCGCCAGGCCGCGAACACGTCGACCAGGGTGTAATGATAGCGGACCCGTCCCGTGTCGTCCCGCTGGATGGAATCCACCACGTCCACGAGGCCGAGGACGTCGATGGTGAGCCCGGTTTCCTCCAGCACCTCCCGCCGGGCCGCGTCGAAGACGGTCTCGCCCAGTTTCTGGGCGCCGCCGGGCAGGCTCCACTCCCCCTGGCGCGGCGGTTTGGCGCGGCGGATCAAAAGCACCTCGTCGTCGCGCCAGACGACCACGCCGACGCCGACGAAGGGGCGATCGGGATAGGTACGCGGCATTTCTCCCCCCGCCAAAGACCCTGCCCAGGCCGGTCCCCGAGTCAACCCGGATGTTGGGGGGCTTTCCCCGGTCACGGTTTGCGGGGCGGCGACGGCGAAACGCGCCCGTGGTGCGTGCGCGGATGGCCGGGACAGGCGTTTGGTCGCGTTCGGATTACCGCCGCTGGCGGCGCCAGCGGGCGACGATCTCCTCGAGGAAGGTATCCGATTGCTGATCTTCCTGCCAGGCGGCCGAGAACCCGGCGGTTCCGCTCAAGGGCCGCCGCGCCTCGGGCAGATCGTTGAAGCACATGCGCATGGGCACCGAGACTCCTTCGCCGACCACGATGGCCTCGGTGTTGAGAAGCGAGGGCAGGGAGTCGATGAGGCCGACGGTGCATTCCGACATCGCGCTCTGCACGAACTCCTGGTCCTTCTGGTTGCTCAGGCGGAGCGCGAAAATCGTGTTGCACTGGGAAAGGATGTCGGTGGCCAGCTCCGAGGGCCGCTGGCTCACCACGCACAGGGACACCCCGTACTTGCGGCCCTCCTTGGCGATGCGCGACAGGGCCCTCTTGGTGGGCTCGAAGCCAAGCGCGATGTCCTGTGGCGCATAGCGGTGCGCCTCCTCGCACACCAGGAGGGTCGGCACGGCGCCGTCGCTCCACAGCGCCAGGTCGAAGGTCATCCGGCACAACACCGAAACCACCACGTTCAGGATCTCCGAAGGCACGCCGGACAGGTTTATGATTGAGATGGGCTTGCCGGACACCGGCACCCGGAAGATGCGCGAAAGGACTTTCGCCATGTTGTCCCGCACATTCAGGCCCTCGAACATGAAGGCGAAACGCCTGTCCGTCTCCAGGGTCTCCAACCGGGCCTTGAGCCGCTGGTACGGCGCCAGGGCCTCGGGCTTACCCCCCAGCTTGCCCATGGCTTCGTTGATAAGCCGGGTGAAATCACCCAGCCTGTAGGGGACCGGCGTGTCCACGGTCAGGGTCTCGGCGATGTCCGCGTTGCCGGGGAATTCCTGTTTGCATTTCTGAATGAGTTCGCTGAGGACCGCGGTGTCGGCCGCCCTTTCGTCGCCCTTGCTGCTCAGCGCGACCTCCGCCAATTCCTCCAGGGTGAGCAGCCAGTAGGGGAGCTCCAGGGTGTCGGGGTCGATGACCTCGGCCATGTCCCCGAAGGCATGGGCGTATTCATTGTGGGGGTCGAGCACCACCACGTGGGCGTTGGGATTCTGCTCCAGGAGCGCGTGCAGGATCAGGGCAACGGCGCAGGACTTTCCCGACCCGGTGGTGCCGAGGATGGCGAAATGCTTGCCCAACAGATCGTCGGTGAGCAGGAACGCGGGCAGCGACCGGTCCTGGTGGACGGTGCCGATGCCGATGCTCGGCACCGCGGGACGGGCGTAAACGTGGCTCAGGTCCTCCTGGGTCGTGGCGAAGACGTCGTCACCCAGTTCCGGGAAAACGGAAACGCCGCGCCGGAAGGAGGCCGGGCCGCCGTTGGTGTCGTTCATGCACTCACCGATGGCTTCGAACTCGGCGATCTTCATTTCGCTCGCGCCCTCGTCCTGCGCCGGGATAGGGATGCTGAGGCCGCTGACCATGCCGTACACGGTGGAGGCGGGGGTGAGCATCTTGACCAAACCGCCGATCTGAGTCGCCGGCACGTCCGCCGAACCGTTGCCGCTTTTGCGGTCGTCGAGCAGGGCGATGATCTGCGCCCCGGAAACGGAGACAACGCGGCCGATCTTGCAGCCGGTTTCAGCCATATTCAGGTACTCCATCTCGCCCGGTGACCCCGGGGGTTTCAACCGCGATGCCACGCCCGTGGGGTCCCCGCGGAGGGGTGCGTCGCTTCCCGCCTGCGTCGCGCAGGGACATGACCTTACGACGGGAATTGTTAACCAACCGTTGAAAAACGCCCACCCGGCGCCGTCCTGTCCGGCGCCGTCCTGTCCGGCGCCGTCCTCCCGGGCCTTTCCAGGGCCATTATCGAGGCCAACCGTTAACTATTGGTTAGAGCCTGGTCCGCTATGTAGGGGACGGCGTTTCAGGCCCTGCTCGACGCCGGTCATTGCACAGGCGCGCCATGTACACCTTTCGTCGCCGACGGAAAAAACGAGACACCCTGTTGCACCGCTATGGGTCGCAGATGGGCCGGATCTCCGCCGAGACGGCGCGTGCGGCGTTGAAGGAGACCCAGGCCGCCAACCGCGCCATCCGGGAGGGGGAGGAAAAGCTGCGCATGCAGGCGAATTATGATTCCCTGACCAAGCTTCCCAACCGCACGCTGTTCATGGACCGCCTGTCCCATGCCCTGTCCCGGGGCCGCCGGGACAAATCCCAGGTCGCCGTCCTGTTCTTCGACCTGGACCGCTTCAAAAAGGTCAACGACACCTTGGGCCACAACGCCGGTGACAAACTGCTCCAGCAGGCCGCCCGGCGCTTGACCGACTGCGTGCGGGAAACGGATACGGTGGCCCGGCTCGGCGGCGACGAGTTCACGGTCATCCTGCCCGACCTTCACAACACCCATAACACGGAACTGGTGGGGCGCAAGTTGCTGCAGCGCCTGGCCGAGCCCTTCGTCATCGACGGCGCCGAGATGCTGGTGACCGGCAGCCTCGGCATCACCGTCTTTCCCGACGACGGCGAAGACGCCGAAACCCTGCTCAAGAACGCCGACACCGCCATGTACAAAAGCAAGGAGGGCGGCCGCAATACCTTCCGCTTCTTCACCGCGAAGATGAATGCCGAGGCCCTCGAATACCTGGAGCTGGAGAACGCGCTCCGCCACGCGATCGAACGCGAACAGTTCATCCTCCACTATCAGCCGATCATCGATCTGAAGACGGGCCGGGTGACCAGCGCGGAGGCCCTGCTCCGGTGGGACCATCCCGAGCGCGGCATCGTGGCACCCGCCGAATTCATCCCCCTGGCAGAGGACACGGGGATGATCGTCCCCATCGGCGAGTGGGTGTTCCGCACCGCCTGCGATCAGATGAAGACGTGGCGCGACATCGGGTTGTCCTCGCTGCACGTGTCGGTCAACCTGTCGGCGCGCCAATCCCGCGACATTTCCTTCAAGGACATGATACACCGGATCCTCAAGGAGACCGGCGCCGATCCCAAAAACATAACCCTGGAAATCACCGAAAGCCTGTTTATGGAAGAGGATCATCGTACCCTGGCCATCCTGAGCGAATTCAGGACCATGGGGATCAACCTGTCCCTGGACGATTTCGGAACCGGCTACTCCTCTCTCGGCTATCTCAAGCGCTTTCCCGTCAACATCCTGAAGATCGACCGTTCCTTCGTCGTCGATATCGGCAAGGACACGGAAAGCCAGGGCCTGGTGGAGGCGATCATCACCCTGGCCCACAGCCAGAACATGAAAGTGATCGCGGAGGGCGCCGAGACCGAGGAGCAGGTGGAGTTCCTGCGCTCCCGGGGGTGCGACGAGGTGCAGGGCTTTTATTTCAGCCGTCCCCTCCCGGCGGAGGAGTTCGCGGCCTATATCAGCGCCCAGGCGGCGGCGTGAATTCGCCCGCCAGGGCCCGGGAGGCGGCCCTTCGCCTTATCACCCCGGTCAACGGGTCCCGCCTCGCGGCCAAGCGGGCGCGGGGGCAAATCGTGGAGGAATTTCCCGGGTGTCTCGCCCCATGAACCACCGGCCGGGCAAGTCCGCCGTTGCCTTTGGCCGGGGCCTGGACAATGCTGGTCCCGCCGCGGCAACCCAGGGACCCGGCGTGAGATGAGCACCACATCGCCCGACATACCGCCGGCGACGGACGGAAATCCGGCCGGCCGGCCGAAACCGGCCAAAAAAATGACCCTGAGCGCCCGGTTGCGCGCCTACTTCCTTGCCGGCATCCTGGTCACGGCGCCCATTTCCATCACCCTTTACCTGGCCTGGCTGTTCATCAGCTTCGTCGACCGCCAGGTGACGCCGCTGATCCCCGAGGCGTACAACCCGACCACGTACCTGCCGTTCGCCCTGCCCGGGCTGGGGCTGTTCGTCATGGCCGTCGTCCTGACCCTGATCGGGGCGCTGACCGCGGGCATCCTGGGCCGCCTGTGGGTGCGCACGAGCGAAGGGGTGCTGGCGCGCATGCCGGTGATCCGCGGCGTCTACGGCGCGTTCAAGCAGATCTTCGAGACCATCCTCGCCCACCAGTCCAACGCCTTCCGCGAAGCGGTGCTGGTGGAATACCCGAGGCGGGGCATGTGGGCCATCGCCTTCATCACCGGGCGCACCGAGGGCGAGGTCCAGAACATCACCGAGGAGGAATGCATCAACATCTTCCTGCCGACCACGCCCAACCCGACGTCCGGATTCCTGCTGTTCGTGCCCAGGAAGGAGTTGGCGCCGCTGTCCATGAGCGTGGAAGAGGCCATCAAGATGGTCATCTCGGGCGGCATCGTCACGCCCCCCGACCGCCGTCCCCTGGAGGAGCAGAAAATCCCCAAGGTCTCGGCCGCCACCTACGAGGACCTGGACGTCCTGCGCGAGAAGGACCGCACCCCGGTCCTGGTCACCAAGAAGAATTGATTTACCCCGAACGCAGGTACTTCACCGCCGCGTCGCGCTCGAACAGGTAAAGGAGGGTGCGCAGGGCGCGGCCGCGGGCCGAGGTGAGGTTCGAATCCCTTGCCAGGATGAGCCCGGCGTCGTCGCGGGCCGCCGCCAGCAGCTCGCCGTGGGCGGCGAGGTCGGCGAGGCGGAATTCGGGCATGCCGCTTTGGCGGGTGCCGAGCAACTCGCCGGCGCCGCGCAGGCGCAGGTCCTCCTCGGCGATGCGGAAGCCGTCGTCGGTCTGGCGCATGATGGCGAGCCGTCCGCGCGCCGTCTCGGTGAGGGGCGCGGCGTACAGCAACAGGCAGGTGGACGCCGTGGTGCCGCGGCCGATGCGGCCGCGCAGCTGATGAAGCTGGGACAGGCCGAAGCGCTCGGCGTGTTCGATCACCATCACCGTGGCCGCGGGCACGTCCATGCCCACCTCGACCACCGTGGTGCACACCAGGATGTCCACCGTGCCGGCGGCGAAGGCCTGCATGGCCGCGTCCTTGTCGGCGCCTTTCAGGCGCCCGTGCAGCAGTCCGACGCGCTCGCCGAAAACCCGCGCCAGCTGGCCGTGGCGCTCCTCGGCGGCGGCGGCGTCGAGGGCTTCGGATTCCTCCACCAGGGGGCACACCCAGTAGACCTTGGCGCCCCCTTCGGCGGCCCGGGCGACGGCGGCGATCACCTCTTCCAGGCGTTCCAGCGGCATCACCCGGGTGTCCACGGGCGGCCGCCCGGCCGGCTTTTCGAGGAGCCTGGATTCGTCCATGTCGCCATAGGCGGTGAGCATCAGGGTGCGGGGGATGGGGGTCGCCGTCATCACCAGCACGTCCGCGGCCCGTCCCTTGGCGGCCAGGGTCAGGCGCTGGTGCACCCCGAAGCGGTGCTGCTCGTCGATCACGGCGAGGGCCAGGTCGTGGAAGGCGACGTCGTCCTGGAACAGCGCGTGGGTGCCCACGGCCAGCGCCGCCTGGCCGCCGGCCAGGTCGTCGAGCAGGGTCTTGCGCGCCCGCCCCTTCTCGCGCCCCGTCAGCAGCGCCACCGTGACGCCGGCCGCCGCGGCCAGGGGCTCGATGGTGGCCATGTGCTGGCGGGCGAGGATATCGGTGGGCGCCATGAGCACCGCCTGGGCGCCGCATTCGACGGCGTTGAGCATGCTCAGCAAGGCGACCACGGTCTTGCCGCTGCCCACGTCGCCCTGCAACAGGCGCAGCATGCGGGCGTCGGCGGCCATGTCGGCGGCGATGTCGTCGAGCGCCTTCTCCTGTGACCCGGTGAGGCGGAAGGGGAGGGCTTCGGTGACCTTGCGCCGCAGCCGCCCGTCGCCTTCGAGGCCGCGGCCGGCGACGCGCCGCATGTTGGCGCGCACCAGGGCCAGGGCCAGCTGGTTGGCGAGCAGCTCGTCGAAGGCGAGGCGTTGCCGGGCCGACGATGTGGGTTCCAGGGCCGCCGCGTCGGCCGGTGCGTGGGCCTCGCCGAGCGCCGCGTGCCAGGGTTTCCAGCCGTGGCGGGCGAGGAACGCCCGGTCGATCCATTCGTCCAGCCCGGGCGCCTGTTCCAGCGCGCCCCGGACCGCCTTGCCCAGGACCTTGAGGGTGAGGCCGGCGGTCAGGGGATAGACCGGCTCGACGGCCTGCAGGCGGCCGAGCTCTTCGAGGGTGCCGATGTGGTCGGGGTGGGTGATCTGGATCTCCCGGCCGAACCGTTCCACCGTGCCGCTGACCACCCGGGTCTCGCCCTCGGGCAGGACGCGCCTGAGGTAGTCGGGCCGGGCATGGAAAAACACCAGCGCCAGGGTGCCCGAATCATCGGCGCAGTACACCTTGTAGGGCCGGCGGGGATTGCCCGGCTTCTGGTGGCGGACCACCCGCACGGTCATGGTCGCCACCACCCCCGGCTCGGCGTCGGCCACGCAGGGCGCGTGGCGGCGGTCGATGATGCCGTTGGGCAGGTGCCAGAACAGATCCACGATGCGCGGCCCGGCCGCCTTCTCGATGGATTTGGCGATGCGCGGCCCGACGCCGGAAAGGGTCGTCACGGGCGCGAACAGGGGGTAGAGGATTTCCGGGCGCATGGCGGAAGGCTACGTGGCTGACATCGGGGCCTCGAGGCTCTATATCCTAGGGCATCCGAAGGCGGCCCGCGAGTACGCACCTGTCGCGTTTCCGGGCTTGGGGGAGAAAACCGTGGATTCCCGCCGTAAGCGCGTGCTGTTCCGCAGCCGCCACCGGGGCATGCAGGAGACCGACATCCTGCTCGGCGGTTTCGCCCAGCGCCACCTGAACGACCTGAGCGGCGAGCAGCTGGAGCAGTTCGAAACCCTGCTCGATGAGAACGACAACGACCTCTTCGACTGGATCACCGGCAGGACGGCGGTGCCGCCGGCCCTGGACAACGGTGTCATGAAGTTACTTCGGAATTTTAAGAATAGCCTGTAAGAAATTGGAATTGTTAACGAAGAAGCTGGAACGCCCCGGCCGGCTGCTGATCTCCGGGGCGCCCGAGGGCTTCGACGCGCTGCTCATGGCCGAGCTCGCCCGGGACGCCGCGGCCGGCCTCGTGTTCGTCGCCCGCGACGACGTGCGCCTGGCCCGCATGGCCGAGGCGCTCGCCTTCTTCGCGCCGCGGATCGAGCGCCTGGAATTCCCCGCCTGGGACTGCCTGCCCTACGACCGGGTTTCGCCCAACGCCGAGATCGTCAGCCGCCGCATCGACACCCTGACCCGGCTTCTGGAAACGGCACCGGACGAGGCGGCCGGGCGGGTGGTGTTGACCACGGTGTCGGCGCTCCTGCAACGGGTGCCGCCGCGCGCCGTCTTCCACGGTGCTACCCTGCACGCCACCCAGGGCCGGCCCCTGGACCCCGAGGCGCTGGTGGCGTTCCTCTCCGGCAGCGGCTACGTGCGCTCGGGAACGGTCATGGAGCCCGGCGAATACGCCGTCCGCGGGGGCATCGTCGATGTCTTTCCGCCGGGCCGCGCCGAACCGGTGCGCCTGGATTTCTTCGGCGACGACCTGGAGGGCATCCGCGCCTTCGACCCCGCCACCCAGCGCACCACCGGCACGCTGCAGGGCACGGCGCTCAAGCCGGTGAGCGAGATGCCGCTGGACGAGGCGGCGGTGGCGCGCTTCCGGTCCGGCTACCGGGTCCTGTTCGGGGTGCCGGCGCGCGACGATCCCCTGTACGAGGCGGTCTCGGCCGGCCGCCGGCACATGGGCATGGAGCACTGGCTGCCGCTCTTCCACGAACGCCTGGAAACCCTGCTCGACTATGTGCCCGGCTGGGCGCTCATCCTCGATCACCAGGCGGAGGCGGCGCGCGACGCCCGGCTCGATCTCATCGCCGAGTACTACGCGGCGCGCACCACCATCGCCGGAACCGGGCTCGCCGCCGCCGGCACCCTCTACAACCCGGTGCCGCCGGACCGGCTGTACCTGGACGGGGCCGCGTGGGACACGGCTCTGGAGCGCCGGTCCGTCGGCCTGTTGTCGCCCTTCGGGGCGCCCGAGGGCCAGGCCGGAGCGGTGGACGCCGGCGGGCGGCCGGGCAGGGACTTCGGCGACGCCCGCGCCCAACCCGGCGTCAACGTCTTCGACGCGCTGCGCGACCACGTCGCCGCCGAACAAAACGCCGGCCGCCGGGTGGTCATCGCGGCGTTCACCCGGGGCTCGCGCGACCGCCTGGGATCGCTGTTCGCCGAGCACGGGATGGCCAACCTCGAGGCCGTGGACGACTGGGCCGGGGCGGCGGCCCTGGGCGCCGACGCCGTGGCCCTGGCCGTGGTCGGCCTGGAGCGCGGATTCACCGCGCCCGGCCTGGCGGTGATCGCCGAGCAGGACATCCTCGGCGACCGCCTGACCCGGCCCGCCCGGCGCAAGGTCCGCGCCGAGGCCTTCATCGCCGAGGCCGCGTCCCTGCAACAGGGCGACCTGGTGGTGCACGTGGACCACGGCATCGGCCGCTACGACGGGCTCGACACCATCCAGGTGGCCGGCGCGCCGCACGATTGTTTGCGCCTGATCTATGACGGCGGCGACAAGCTGTTCCTGCCGGTGGAGAACATCGAGGTCATCTCGCGCTACGGCTCGGAGCAGGCGGAAGCCCAGCTCGACCGTCTCGGTGGCGTCGCCTGGCAGTCGCGCAAGGCGCGGCTGAAGAAGCGCATCCGCGACATGGCCGACGAGCTGATCGCCGTGGCGGCGGCGCGCAGCGTGCGTCCCGGCGCCGTGATGACGCCGCCCGAGGGCCTGTTCGACGAATTCTGCGCCCGCTTTCCCTACGCCGAGACCGAGGATCAGCAGAACGCCATCGCCGATGTCGTGACCGACCTGGGCGGCGGCCGCCCGGTGGACCGCCTGATCTGCGGGGACGTGGGGTTCGGCAAGACCGAGGTCGCCTTGCGCGCCGCCTTCATCACCGCCTTCGCCGGCAAGCAGGTGGCGGTCGTGGTGCCGACGACCCTGCTCTGCCGCCAGCACTACTACACGTTCTCCGAGCGCTTCGCCGACCTCCCCGTGCGCGTCGCGCAGATCTCGCGGCTGGTGTCCGGCCCCCGCGTCAAGGAGGCCAAGGCGGGGCTCGCCGACGGCACCGTGGACATCATCATCGGCACCCACGCGCTGTTGGCCAAGGACATCCGGTTCCGCGATCTCGGCCTGCTGGTCGTCGACGAGGAGCAGCACTTCGGCGTCGCCCACAAGGAGAAGCTGAAAAAACTGAAAGCCGACGTGCACGTGCTGACGCTCACCGCGACGCCCATTCCGCGCACCCTGCAGATGGCCCTGAGCGGCGTGCGCGAGATGAGCCTGATCGCCACGCCGCCGGTGGACCGCCTCGCGGTGCGCACCTTCGTGCTGCCCTACGATCCGGTGGTCATCCGCGAGGCGATCCTGCGCGAGCACTACCGGGGCGGCCAGACCTTTTACGTCTGTCCGCGCATCGAGGACATGGACGGACTGGCCAAGCGGCTCGGCGACCTGGTGCCCGAGGTGAAGATGGTCATGGCGCACGGGCGCATGGCGGCGCGGCGGCTGGAGTCCGCCATGGCCGCCTTCTACGACCGCGCCTACGATCTGTTGCTGTCCACCAACATCATCGAATCGGGCCTCGATCTGCCGGCGGTGAATACCATCGTCATCCACCGTGCCGACAGGTTCGGCCTGGCCCAGCTCTACCAGTTGCGCGGCCGGGTCGGGCGCTCCAAGGTCAGGGCCTACGCCTACCTGACCCTGCCACCGCGCCAGAGGCTCTCGCCGGCGGCGGAGAAACGCCTCGACGTGATGCAGACCCTGGACACCCTCGGCGCCGGGTTCTCCCTGGCCAGCCACGACCTCGACATCCGCGGCGCCGGCAACCTGCTCGGCGAGGAGCAGTCGGGCCACATCCGCGAGGTCGGCATCGAGCTCTATCAGCACATGCTCGAAGAGGCGGTGGCCCAGGCGCGCGGCGGGGATGGGGCCGCCGACGGGGAGTGGAGCCCGCAGATCAGCATCGGCATGCCGGTGCGCATCCCCGAGGAATACGTCGCCGACCTGTCCGTGCGCATGGGGCTGTACAGGCGCATCGCCAGGCTTCGGGGCGCGGGTGAGATCGACGCCTTCGCCGCCGAGTTGATCGACCGCTTCGGCGCCCTGCCGCCGGAAGTGGAGAACCTGCTCAAATCCGTGGCCATCAAGGGCCTGTGCCTGGACGCCGGCGTCGACAAGGTGGAGGCCGGACCGAAGGGCGCGGTGGTGTCGTTCCGCAACGCCCAATTCGCCAACCCGGCCGGGCTGGTGGACTTCATCGTCGCGCAAGCCGGAACGGTCAAGCTGCGGCCCGACCACAGGCTGGTCTACGGGCGCGCCTGGGACGACCCGGACGCCCGCCTCGCCGGCGTCCAGCACCTGCTCGGCGAACTCGCGGCGATTGCGGCGGGGTAGGGGGGACGGAGGTTACGGGCCGCTCAGACCAGATCGTCCAGGTCCACGTCCAGGGCGGCGGCGCAGGCACACATGACCTTCAACGAGCCGTTTTTCCTGCCGGTCTCGATCTGCGACAGATAGGACTTGCCGACACCGATCCTGTCGGCCAACGCCTGCAGGGTGAGTCCGCGGTGCTCGCGGTACACGCGCAGAGGGCTTGCGCCGTCGAGGATGCGCCGGACCCGGTCGGCGGGCAGGAAGGTGCCGCGGCCGGCGGCGGCGGCGTCGACGGCCCGGCGGTCATCCATGTCCCCGAGCTCCTCGCGGAGCCTCTTCTCGGTGCTGCGCAGGGTTGTGATCAGGCGCAGCGTGTCGCGGGCGTCGGCATTCTTGCGGCGCGCCGCCAGGTCACCGCGGGCACGGTCCTCGATCGCAAGAATTTCTTCGGCGGTGAGGGGCGTGAACTTTTTCATCGTTTGTATACCTCGCCTCGGGGCTTGATCCGGACAACCTGCATTTCGTCTTTGCCACGGTCCAGGCGATAGGTGGCGCGCCAGCCGCCGACCCGGACCCGGAAGCCGTCCTTTGCGCCGATCAGGCGCTCCACGTTGGCGTGGCGGGCGAACGGCGCCTCGGCGATGGCCGCCAGGCGCGTGAGAATGGTCTCGCTTGTCTTGGGCTGCATTTTCCTCAGTGCCTTGACCGCCTGGGTCCCGATGACCAGTTTCATGGACAGTTGTTTACCATTGGTACACATCCTGTCAAGAAAAAGTTTACTTATCGTAAACTTTTTACGTCCCGGGAAGGCGGTCAAGCTGCGCCCCGACCACCGGCTGGTCTACGGGCGCGCCTGGGGGGGGGTGGTTTCGCGCTTGCGGGCCGCAGGAGAAATTAAAACATCCTGTTTTCCGCTCCTCCGCGCTCCTCCGCGTCCTTGGCGTTTTAGGTTTTCAACGCAGAGGACGCAAAGGGACGCAAAGGGGTGGAGCGGGTCGTGCACCGCGAACGACACCGGGGACGACGACGCGCCGGGCCGCGCGGCGCCCCGGCGGCCAAACATCCCGCGCCGGGAACGCCCGCCCTCAACCCCCGCCGCCCACCTCGTGCGCCGCGTCCAGCATGCGGGCCAGGACCTGGGGCTCCTGGGCGCCGGAGATGACCATGTCGCGGTTGAACACGAAGGCGGGCACGCCGTTGATGCCGAGGCCGTGGGCGCGGGCGTTTTCCTGGTGGATCAGGGCCGCGTCCTCGTCGCTCGTCAGGTACGCGCGCAACGGGCCGGGGTCCAGGCCCAGGGCCTCGCCGATGCCGGTCAGCACGCCGCTGTCGCCGATATCGCTGCCGTCGACGAAGTAAGCGAGGAACAGGGCCTCGACGGCGTCCGTGGCCCTGCCCGAGCGCTCGGCGAAGCGGACCAGGCGGTGGGCGTCCACCGTGCTCGGCGTGCGCCGGATGCGCTCGAAGGCGAAGTCGATCTCCACCGATTCTCCGGCCTCGCCGATGGCGCCGTAGACATGGCGCACCCGCGCTTCGCTGCCGAACTTCCTGATCAGGTAGGCGGTGCGGTCGATGCCTTCGGGCGGCATCTCGGGGTTGAGCAGGAAGGGGCGCCACCGGGCCGTCGCCCGGATATGGGGGCGCAGCGCCAGCGCCTTTTCCAGCCGGCGCTTGCCGATGTAGCACCACGGGCACACGGCGTCGAAAATGATCTCGATGTGCAACGGCTGCCTCTCCCGCCCGGGTTCCCGATCCGCGGTTTCGCGCCCCCGCGCCGTCCGGCGGGGAAGGATGCACAGCCGGGCGGCAAAGGTCAATTTTTCGTGCGCTGGTGGAATCCATGGCCGGGGTGGTGTATAGGGAAGGGGAAACGCGACTTATTCCAACTCGCATGGGAGGTTCAATTGATTAAACGCACACTCGCCGCCGCCGTGGTGCTCGCATTCGTCAGCGGGCCGGCGCTCGCCGGCCACTGCCCCAAGGACGTCAAGAAAATCCAAGCCGCCATGTCGAAGCTCGATAAAGGAAAGATGATGACGGCCAAGGAAATGAGCGACAAGGGGTTGGCGCTCCACAAGGCCGGGAAACACGGGGAGGCGCTCAAGGTCTTGCACAAAGAGATGGAGGCCCTCGGCATCAAGCATTAGGGCCAGGTTGCCCGCAACGGCCCGCCCCGTGCGCCGCGCGGGGCGGGTTTCGTTTGCGGCAACCGCTGCTCCACTAAAAGTGTCTCTTCGAAAAGGCTCTTCCGGAGCCTGATTTAGGATAGCGCTCAAAACAATCCGCTTTTGCTCGATCAGAGACAGCGATGTAAGTCAAGAGCCTCCAAGGCGTGAATTTCGCCGTGTGAGCGGATTTTCCCGAATTATGCTCCTCGAAGCGCCGATCGAGATCTGTCGTCGAGCCAACGTAGAACCGGCCTGGGCTCGATTCACTTTTGATAATGTAGACGAAATGCAATCGGTCCGCCTTCGCTAAAGCTTCGGCGTGACATCCGCCTCCGGTCATGTGCCGCGGTTACATCCCGCCGAAGCCTTGGCGGAGGCGGATGGCGGATGGGGTGGGATTCGAACCCACGAGGAGCGTTAACCCCTGCCGGTTTTCAAGACCGGTCCCTTCAACCACTCGGGCACCCATCCGGCCGTGGAGGCCTGGATACTATCCGTCCCTGGCGGAATGCTGAAGGACTCTCCTGCGCCGCGTCCCCCGTCATGGCGGCGTCTTCGTGCATGCGGCCGGCCCCTCTTCAGATTTCATTAACGGCTTGCGCTCAATATCGGCGTGTCGGGGGGGTATCGCTTCGGTAGAAGACCGCAGCACGTCCCCTCGGGCGATCCGTGCCGCCCGAAACGGGATGACGCACCATGTCTCGCACAGACCTGATCCACCAAGCAGAGCGCGCGCCGGATGCCGCCAGGGCCGTGGCCCTCTATCGGGTGGCCATAGACCAAGTGGCCATCATCTCGAAGGCCGTCCGGCGGCAGTTGATGGCGATGGTCAGCGACTCCCTGCCGGCGCCGGACCCGGCGAGCGAAAAGCCCGGCCGCGATGCCGGCGGCGACGGCGGGCAAACCACTTCTCGGGGAGATGGGTGAAAATGCTCCGGCGACTGTTGATAATTGTGTGTCCGCTTTTCGTGGGGGCCTGTGCCGTGCCTCTGCCCCTGCAAATCGCCACCTGGGCCGCGGACGGGATCAGCTACCTGATGACCAGCAAATCCATGTCCGATCACGGCCTGTCGGCGGCCGTCGGCCGGGACTGCGCCGTCCATCGCGCCATCACCGGGGGCGCCATCTGCCGCGAGGATGCGGACGGCGGGACGGTGCTCGCTTCATCGAAGGGCGTTTCCGGGGCCTCCGGCACTCCCAAGTAGCCCCTGTCTGCCGGAATCCGCGACTCATCGATCCGCATCGGCTGCGCCGGGCGGGGTCGCACCCGCGAAGCTCGGGGCGCCGCCGCCCACGGCGTACAGCCGGCCGTCGGGTCCGCGCTCGTATTCAAAGGACGGCGGGCCGCCGTAGCTCCCGGCGGCCGACGAATGGGCCTGCTCGTGGCGGCGCACCTCGGTGTCGCGGCGCTTGAGTTCGGCGACGATCTCCTGTTCTTCGTCGCTGAGCTCCTGTTGGCCGCCCGCGTGTCCGCCCCGTTTGTCCCCGCCCGGCCGTTGCTCCTGGGCCGCGAGAAGGGTCTTCCCATCGGCCAGGTTGGAAGGAATTCCGAGCGCCGGGGCGGTGCCGTCGCCGGCCGGTTTCGCCTTGGCCACGCGGACGCCGGGCTGAAGCGGCCGGTCGGCGCGGGGCGGGTCGATCAGCGGGGATGCGACGGATGAAATCATGGGCGAAACGGTTCGGCGCCTGTCTTTTTCCACCGGGCCGGTACCCCGGCGCGCGCCGGGTTCCGCCCAAAGGGGTTTTCGCTCCCCGGGGGTACGGGAAAAGAATTAAGGAACGGTGATCGCGGGAGCGGATTCAGGCCCGGCAGGCCGGACCCGCGCGCCAACGGGGCGTGCACGCCTTTAACAGCCGGTTAACCACCGTCCGGTCAAAATGCCGGCGCCGCCAAAGGGCCGCGGCGATGTTTGTTCGGGGCGGGGCAGGGCCGCGGTGGCGCGGGGGTCGGCGCGCCCGGCTCCCGGGGATGCCACTCAGACATGTTTTTCGTCGTTTCCAAGGTCGCATGGTTCATCGTCAATCCCGGCAACCTGTTGGCAATCATGCTCGGCCTCGGCGGATGGCTGCTATGGACCCGGTGGCGCCGCGCCGGGCGGTGGCTGGTGAGCCTGGCCGTCCTCGCCGCCCTCGCCATGGCGACCCTGCCCCTCGGCACCAGGCTGTATCTTCCCCTCGAGAACCGCTTTCCGGTGGCCGCCGACCTGCCCGAGCGGATCGACGGGATCATCGTGCTGGGCGGCGTCGTCAACCAGTTCGTGACCCAGGCGCGGGGGCAGGTGGCCCTGGGCGGGGCGGTGGAACGGCTGACCGAATTCGCCGCCCTGGCGCGCCGCTACCCGGACGCCAAGCTGGTATTCACCGGGGGCTCCGGGAATCTCGTCCGCCAGGATGTGAAGGAGGCCGACGTGCTGCGGCCGTTTTTCGACGTTCTCGGGTTGGACACGGACCGCATCCTGTTCGAGAACCAGTCCCGCAACACCTACGAAAATGCCGTCGCCACCTTCGGTCTGGTCAAGCCCAAGCCAGGGGAAAGGTGGATTCTCATCACCTCGGCCTTCCACATGCCCCGCGCCGTCGGCTGTTTCCGCCGGGCGGGATGGCGCGTGATACCCTATCCCGTGGATTTCAATTTCGAGGGCGACGAGACGTTCGAACTGGCCTTCGACTTCGCCGGCGGCATCACCGCCTTCGCAGGCGGCCTGCACGAGTGGCTGGGCCTGACGTTCTATTGGCTGACCGGAAAAACCGACACCTTCTTACCGGCACCGGACGTTTGACAATTGCCCCGGTGGCCGCCGTGTGGCAGAAGGAACGCACCATGACAAGATCAGGCGTTTGGGAACGGAGCGTGTGTTGGGGCGTCCTCGCCGGCGCCTTGCTTCTCGGCGTCCCGGCGCTCGCCGGGACCCCGTCCTTTTCCCAATGGGTCGACGCCCTGCGCCAGGAAGCCGCCCAGCGGGGCATCCGCAGCGCCACCCTGGATGCGGCGCTGAACGGTCTCGAACCCATCGCGCGGATCATCGAGCTGGACCGCAAGCAGCCCGAGTTCACCCTGACCTTCCGCCAGTACATGGACCGCGTGGTGCCACGGGCCCGGGTGGAAATGGGGAGGCAGCGGCTGCGGGAGAACCGGGCGCTGCTCGAGGAAATCGGCCGCAAGTACGGCGTGCAGCCGCGCTTTGTGGTCGCTTTCTGGGGTATCGAAACCGATTTCGGGCGCCTCACCGGCGGGTTTCGCGTCATTCCGGCGCTGGCGACGCTTGCCTATGACGGCCGGCGCGGCGCCTATTTCCGACGTGAGCTCCTCAATGCCCTGGAGATCCTGGACCAGGGCCATATCGCGCTGCCCGACATGGTCGGCTCGTGGGCCGGCGCCATGGGGCAGAGCCAGTTCATGCCGTCCTCGTTCGTCACCTTTGCCGTGGACTACGACGGCGACGGGCGCAAGGACATCTGGAACACCAAGGCCGACGTCTTCGCCTCCGCCGCCAACTACCTGTCCCGGGTGGGCTGGAAGGGGGACCAGACGTGGGGGCGGCCGGTGCGGCTGCCCAGGGGGTTCGACACAGGGCTCGCCAGCCTGAAGATACGCAAGCGCCTGAGCGAGTGGCAACGCCTGGGCGTGCGGCGCGCCGACGGCGGCGACCTGCCGAAACGCGATCTGATGGCCTCGGTGGTTTTGGCGGAAGGGCCCGGCGGCCCCGCGTACGTGGTCTACGACAATTACCACGCCATTCTGAGATGGAACCGCTCGACGTTCTTCGCGCTCGCCGTCGGTTCCCTTGCCGAGCAGATAGGAGATGGATAAATTGGTCGTCCCGTCCCGGAAACACCCGGCACCGATGGCCGTGGCAATGAGTAGAAAACCGTATGCGAGGCGTTGGCTCATGCTGGCCCTGGCCTGGGCGGTCCTCGGGGGCTGCGCGGAGACGCAGTTCATCGCCCATACCGCCAAGCGGGTCGGCAAGGCCTACGAAGCGCCCACGGCCGCGCCAACCTATAAGATCGGCAATCCGTACCAGATCGAATCCACCTGGTATTACCCGGCCGTGGACTACGGCTACGACGAAACCGGCATCGCGTCCTGGTACGGCCCCAAGTTCGACGGCGGCCGCACGGCCAACGGCGAGATCTTCGACATGAATGCGTTGTCGGCGGCGCACCGGACCCTTCCCCTGCCCAGCGTGGTCCGCGTCACCAACCTGGAAAACGGCCGCAGCATGGTGCTTCGGGTGAACGACCGGGGGCCGTTCGCCCGGGGCCGCATCATCGACGTGTCCAGGCGGGCGGCGCAGCTCCTCGGGTTCCACAGGAATGGCACGGCCCGCGTGCGCGTCCAGATCATGGCCAATGAAAGCCGGGTCCTGAGGGCCCGCCTGAAGGGCGAGGCGACCCTGGCAAAGATCGGCACGCCGATCATCGTTGCCCGGCTGCCCAGCCCCACCGTCAGCAGCGCCGCCCTGCCGCCGCCGCCGGGAGCGTCGGCTGCCCCGGTGCCGGCGTCGTCTTCGGCGGCGGGGCAGGGGGTGGACGGCGGCCCTGCCGACGTCGTGGACGGGATGGTGCCGGAGTTGGCCGCGTCCGACCCGCCGGGGCTGGGGGTGGTGTCGGTCGTGCCCGTGCGTCCGACCCGGGTTTTCGTCCAGGCCGGGGCCTTCGCCCAGTTCGACAACGCCAACCGGGTGCGCGCCAGGCTGGCCAACCTGGGGCCGGTGAAGGTGACGTCGGTGCTGGTCAACGGGAGGGATCTGTTCCGCGTCCGCGCCGGGCCCCTGGCCAGCGTGACCGACGCCGACCGGATTCTGAGGTGGGTGATCGACGCCGGATATCCGGACGCCCGGATCATCGTCGATTGATTCCTCCCCGGGTGGGAAAACCGGGTGACCATGATTTCGCCCGATCGGCGGGCAGGTGAGAACGCATACCCTGGGCACCCACGGCCGGGAGGCGCCCGGCGCCGCCAGGGCAGGGGGACGCAAGGTGAAACGGGAACCATGAATTTTGCGCGATCGATGACGTCCGTCCGCCGCCTTGGCGTGGTGGCCGGTTTTCTCTGTCTGATCACCGCCTGGGCTGCCTCCGCCCCACCGGCGGCGGCCATCGAGGTCGTCGCCCGCCAGGCCATCCTCATGGACATGGCGACGGGGGCGGTGTTGTTCGAAAAGAACGCGGACGCGCCCACTTCGCCCGCGTCCATGAGCAAGCTGATGACCGCGTATATGGTGTTCGAGCGGCTTCGCGACGGCCGCCTGTCCCTGGACGACACCTTCCTGGTCAGCGAGACGGCATGGCGCAGGGGCGGCGCCAAGAGCGGCAGCTCGACCATGTTCCTGGACCCCGGCAAACGGGTCCGGGTGGAGGACCTGCTGCGCGGTATCATCGTCCAGTCGGGCAACGACGCCAGCATCGTCATCGCCGAGGGCCTGGCGGGAAGCGAACAGGCGTTCGCCGAGGAGATGACCCAGCGCGGCCGGCAACTGGGACTCACCAACAGCGTCTTCAAGAACGCCACCGGCTGGCCCGATCCGGGCCACGAGATGAGCGTCCGCGACCTGGCCGTGCTGGCCAAGCGCACGATCGAGGACTTTCCGGAGTTCTACCACTACTATGCGGAACGGAACTTCACCTACAACGGCATTCGCCAGATCAACCGCAACCCGCTTCTCTACAGGGACATGGGGGCGGACGGCCTGAAGACCGGCCATACGAGCGAATCGGGCTACGGGCTCACCGCCACCGTCAAGCGCGGCGACCGCCGCCTGATCCTGGTGGTCAACGGGCTGCCCACCAAAAAGTCCCGGTCCCGGGAACCGAAACGCCTGTTCGAGTGGGGGTTCCGCGAGTTCCAGAACTACACCCTGTTCAAGGCCGGCGACGTGGTGGCCGACGCCGGCGTCTGGCTCGGCAAGGAGGCCACGGTGCCGCTGGTCATCGACAAGGACCTGATGATTACCCTGGCGCGCAAGGCCCGCCCCAAGATGAAGGTGAAGGCGGTCTTCGAGGGGCCGATTCCGGCCCCCGTCGCCATGGGCACGGAGATCGCCAGGCTGGTTGTCACGGTGCCGGGCGAGGAAACGGTGCGGGTGCCCCTGGTCGCCGGCGCCGAGGTCGAACGCCTGGGTCTCCTGGGGCGGCTCGGCGCGGCCCTGAAATACATCCTCTGGGGCGGTGGCGTGACCGGCCAGGCGGCCGCGCGCTAGCCATGGCACGGGGGAAATTCATCACGCTCGAAGGCGGGGAGGGCGCCGGCAAGTCGACCCACGCGGCGTTGCTGGGCGAGGGCCTGCGCGGCGCCGGGATCGATGTCGTCGTCACCCGCGAGCCCGGGGGGGCGCCGGGCGCCGAGGACATCCGGCGTCTACTAGTAGAAGGCGGCGTATCCCGCTGGGAGCCCGTCACCGAGGCGCTGCTCCATTACGCGGCCCGGCGCGAGCATCTCGTGCACACGATCTTTCCGGCGCTCGACGCCGGGCGCTGGGTGGTGTGCGACCGATTTGCCGATTCGACCATGGCCTACCAGGGGTACGGCCTGGAGCTGGGACGCGACGCCATCGCCCGGCTCCATGAGTGGGTGGTCGGCGATTTCGCCCCCGACCTGACGGTGATCCTCGACCTGCCCGCGGACTCCGGCCTGGAGCGGGCGGCGGCCAAGGCCGGGCGCGAGGACCGCTACGAGCGCATGGAGCGGGATTTTCATGGCCGCGTACGCGACGGTTTCCTGGACATCGCCCGGCGCGCCCCCGAACGCTGCGCCGTGGTCGACGCCGCGCAATCCGTCGAGGAGGTGCAGAAAATGATCCGCACCCTCGTGCAAAAACGCCTGGGCGGGATGGCGGCGTGAGCCCCGAGCGGATCCCCCCCGATGACGCCCCGTCCGGCGAGGACGGGCCGCCGCCGCCGCGCGCAAACCCCGATCTGGCCGGCCACGCCGCGGCCGAGAGCGTCCTCCTGGAGGCCTTCAAATCCGGGCGGCTGGCCCATGCCTGGCTGATCTCGGGGCCCAGGGGCATCGGCAAGGCGACCCTGGCGTTCCGCTTCGCCCGCTTCCTCCTGGCCCACGGCGGAGGGAGCGCGGAGAGCCTGTTCGCGGAGCCCCCGCCCGACACCTTGTATGTCGCCCCGGACGTACCTGTGTTTCGCCGCGCCGCCGCCGGCGGCCACGCCGACCTGCTGACCGTGGAGCGGGGCTGGGACGAAAAGAAGGGGCGGCTGCGCACCGAGATCATCGTCGACGACGTGCGCGCCGTCGGCGCCTTCCTCGGCCTGACCGCCGCCGAGGGGGGCTGGCGCGTCGTCGTCATCGACAGCGCCGACGAGATGAACAGCAACGCCGCCAACGCCGTGCTCAAGGTCCTGGAGGAACCGCCCCGGCGCGCCGTACTGCTGTTGGTCAGCCATGTCCCGGGCCGCCTGCTGCCGACCATCCGCTCGCGCTGCCGCAGGCTGGTCCTCAAACCCCTCGCAGACGACGTGGTGGCGTCGCTGGTCGCCGAATTCCGGCCCGGTCTGGGCGCCGAAGACACGGCCGAGCTGGCCCGGCTGGCGGACGGGAGCGTCGGGCGGGCCCTGGTCCTGGCCGCCGACGGCGGCCTGGATCTCTACCGGAGCCTGGTGGACCTGCTGGAAACCCTGCCCGGGCTGGACGTTGCCGGCGTGCATGCGCTCGGCGACCGGGTCGCCAAGCCGGGCGCCGACGACGCCTTCCGCGTGGTCGGCGATCTGTTGCGCTGGTGGCTGGGGCGGCTGATCCTGTTCGGCGCGCGGGGCGGCAAGGGCGCCGGGGAAGGGATGCCGGGCCGCGAGCGGGCGCTGATCGAACGCCTTTTCCGGGCCGGCGGCCTTGATCGATGGCTGGAGGTGTGGGAAAAGACCAACCGCCTGCTGGCCCAGGCCGAGGAGTCCGGCCTGGACCGCAAGCAGGTGGTTCTCAACGTTTTTCTCGCCCTCGACAGCGCTGTCCGCCCTTGATCTCCATCCGTTGCGTTCATTAGGTAAAGCCGTGCAGGAGACAGCCGCGATGCCGGTGCGCAAGCGCTTTTACGTCACCACGCCGATCTATTACGTGAACGACGTGCCCCACATCGGGCACGCCTACACGACCCTTGCCTGTGACGTGCTGGCCCGTTTCAAGCGCCTGGACGGATACGACGTGAAGTTTCTGACCGGTACCGACGAACACGGCCAGAAGGTGGAAAAGTCGGCGCGCCAATCCGGCATGGAGCCCGGCGCCTTCACCGACAGGATGTCGCAGAACTTCCGCGACCTGTCCGGGTCCATGCAGTTCACCAACGACGACTTCGTCCGCACCACCGAGGAACGGCACATCCGCGCCTGCCAGGCGCTGTGGACGCGGCTGAAGGAGCGCGACCAGATCTATCTGGGCACCTACGCCGGCTGGTACGCGGTGCGCGACGAGGCGTTCTACGCCGAGAGCGAGCTCACCGACGCCCCCGGCGGGAAAGGGGAGGGGACGGGGAAAATCGCCCCCACCGGCGCCGAAGTGGAATGGGTGGAGGAACCGAGCTACTTTTTCCGGCTTTCCGCCTGGCAGGAGCCCCTGCTCCGGTTCTACGAGGACAACCCCGGCTTCATCCTGCCCCGGACCCGGCGCAACGAGGTGATCGCTTTCGTCAAGGGGGGCCTCAGGGACCTCTCCGTCTCGCGCACCAGTTTCACCTGGGGCGTGCCCGTGCCCGGAGACGCGGACCACATCATGTACGTGTGGCTGGACGCGCTGACCAACTACATTACCGCCGTCGGCTATCCGCAGACCGAAGGCGGCGAGTATGCCGCCTATTGGCCGGCCGACCTGCACATGGTGGGCAAGGACATCGTGCGCTTTCACGCCGTCTTTTGGCCGGCCTTCCTGATGGCGGCGGACCTGGAGCCGCCGAAACGGGTCTTTGCCCACGGCTGGTGGACCAACGAGGGACAGAAGATCTCCAAGTCCCTGGGCAACATCATCGACCCGGTCGCACTGGTCGAGCGCTACGGCCTCGACCCGGTGCGCTATTTCCTGCTGCGCGAGGTGCCGTTCGGCAGCGACGGCGACTTCTCGCACCGGGCCATGGTCGGCCGCCTGAACGGGGACCTGGCCAACGACCTGGGCAACCTGGCCCAGCGGGTGCTGTCCATGGTCAACCGCAACTGCGGCGGCGCGGTGCCGGCGCCCGGCGCCCTGGCCGGAGAGGACGAGGCGCTGTTGGCCGCGGCCCACGGCCTTCTCGCCGGGATGCGGGCCAGCGTCGATCAGCAGGCCTTCCACGAAGCGCTGGAGACGATGTGGACGGTGGTGCGCGCCGCCAACGGCTATATCGACCGCCAGGCGCCGTGGACGCTCAGGAAAAACGAGCCCGAACGCATGAACACGGTGCTTTACGTGCTGACCGAGGCCATCCGCCATCTGGCCGTCCTCGGCCAGCCGTTCATGCCCGGTTCCTGCGGGCGCATGCTGGACCAGCTGGCGGTGCCCGAGGATGCCCGCACCTTCGCCTGCCTCGGCCCCGGCCACGCGCTGAAGCCGGGCACCGCGCTGCCCAAGCCGGAAGGCATCTTCCCGCGCTACGCCGGCGCGGACGCGGAGGCCGCCTCGTGACCCTGGTCGACAGCCACTGCCACCTGGACTTTCCGGATTTCGCCGACGAACTGGACGAGGTGATCGTCCGCGCCGGCGACGCCGGGATCGGCTGGATGCTGACCATCTGCACCCATGTCACCCGGTTCGACGGCGTGCTGGCCGTGGCGGAGGCATACGACAACGTCTTTTGCACCGTCGGCATCCACCCCCACGAGGCGGCCAGCGAACCCGAGGTCACGGCCGAACACCTGGTGCGCCTGGCCCGCCATCCCAAGGTCGTGGGCCTTGGCGAAACCGGGCTCGACTATTACTACGAGCACAGCCCCAGGGAGAGCCAGCGGCGGAGCTTCCGCGTCCACATCGCCGCGGCCCGCGAGAGCGGCCTGCCCCTGATCGTCCACACCCGCGAAGCGGACGCGGACACCGCCGGGATTCTGCGCGAAGAACACGCCAAGGGCGCGTTCTCCGGCCTCCTTCACTGTTTCACCGCCGGCCGCGCGCTCGCCGACAGCGCGCTCGAGCTCGGGTTCCATATCTCCTTTTCCGGCATCGTCACCTTCAAGCGCTCCGATGACCTGCGCGCGACGGCGCGGGCGGTTCCGTTGGACCGCCTTCTGGTGGAAACCGACGCGCCGTACCTGGCGCCGGTGCCGAAAAGGGGGAAGCGCAACGAACCGGCGTTCACCGCCTTCACCGCGGCCGAACTGGCCGCGGTGAAGGGGATGGAAGCGGATGCCCTGGCACGGGCGACCACGGACAACTTCTTCCGCCTGTTCGCCAAGGCCCGGCGCACCCGGGAGGAGGCGGCCTCGTGCGGGTGACGATTCTCGGAAGCGGCCACTCCGGCGGCACGCCCGTGGTCGGCGCCGGATGGGGCAACTGCGACCCGGCGAACCCGCGCAACCGGCGGCTTCGTTCCTCCATCCTGGTGGAAAACGCCAAGACCACGGTTCTCGTGGACACGTCGCCGGATTTGCGCCAGCAACTGCTGGACAGCGGGGTGGAACGCCTCGACGCCGTGCTGTACACCCATTCGCACGCCGACCACCTGCATGGCATAGACGACCTCAGGGCCATCAACCGGGTGATGAACCGGCCGCTCGATACCTATGCCGACGCCGCCACCTGGGAAACCATCCGCAACCGGTTCCCCTACGTGGTCAGGCCCTTGCCCGAGGGCACCGATTTCTTCTACAAGCCGACCCTGATCGCCCATGAGTTCAAGAGCGGCGATTCCTTCCGCGTCGGCGATATCGATGTGGCGACGTTCGAGCAGGATCACGGCCACATCCGCACCCAGGGCTTCCGCTTCGGGCCCATCGCGTATTCCACCGACGTGTTGGAGCTGCCCGAGTACGCCTTCGATGTGCTGGCCGGCGTCGAGGCGTGGATCATCGGGACCCTGGTCGACGAGCCCCATCCGACCCACGCCCACGTGGACAAGGCCCTGGCCTGGATCGAGCGCGTGAAGCCGAAACGCGCCGTGCTGACGCACCTGAGCGGGCGCCTGGATTACGACACCCTTCGCGCGCGGCTGCCCGATGGGGTGGAGCCGGCCTACGACGGCATGGTGGTGGAAACGGACGCCGGCTGAACGCGCATCGAAACGCCCGACGACGGAGACTCCGCTGGCGTTGCCAGGCGCCGCGGCGCCCGCGGTGCGTGCGTAATCCTGTGAATATATTCCCCTGGACCGCGCGCTTTCCATTTGCCCACCTTCATCCCAGTGAAACGGCCCGGGAGTGACGGGCAATGGCCGAACCGTGGCCGGGAGGCGGCGCCCGCGGAGACTTTTTCCGCGCCGGGACCGCGTCCTACACCGGTTTCGGCAAGGAGTTTTCGAAATAGGAGATTTACCGACATGAGTGGCACATTTCTAACCAACCCCTTCCGGTTTGGGGCCGGTGGGGCCGGTCCCGCGCTGATCCAGACCAAAGATACGGGCCAGCAGACGAACAACACCTCCATTGCGGCGACCTTCGACAGCGCGCCGATTGAGAACAGCCTTCTGATCGGTATCGTCGGTTTCTTCCGGGACGGGGGATTGAGCACCGTAACGCCGACCGCCGGCTGGTCTACGGCTTTCACCCTCAACATAGAGGCGTTCGGAGGTGTCGTTGTTTTCTACAAAGTCGCCGGCGCGTCGGAAAGCAGCACCTTCACGGTCACGTTCAATAAAGACATCTTGGCAAACGGTCTGCAAATCATGGAGTGGTCCGGCATGGCGACGGCTTCGCCCCTCGACGTGCAAACGTCGAACGATGAAACAGGGGGCACGGGTCTTGTCGCCGACACCGGAACCACCGCCACGACCGCGCAGGCCAGTGAGGTCGCCTTTGCGATTTGCCAATTTTACGATGACGACTTCAACGTCCCCGGTTCCGGCGACTGGACGGACAGCTATACCCAATCGAAAACCTGGAGTTTAACCAATGAAGCCGATGGCCTGACCATCGGTATTGCCTACAAGATACTGTCCGCGACCGGCACGCAAAACACCACCCTGACGCTGTCCGGGGGCACCAGTGAAGAACGGGCGTCGGGTATCGCTACGTTCAAAGGGGCGTGAGATGCCCGTCATCATCGACCAACCCTAAGGCCTGCCGGTGCCCCGGCGCACCGACCGGGCGCCAAGGTCGCGGCGCCAGGGCCGGGTGCCGGGGGGGGCCGGCGGACGTTGCCAAGATCGACACCCAGGTGTTACGTGACCCCGGCGTCCACGCCACGCCGGAGGACTTCGGCGCCGCGATCGGCGCCGCCGTCGCCGACTTCGGAAGGGCGGCGTCTCGGGTGGCGTCGGACTTCGCGACGATGCGCCGGGAGGCCGAGGACGATACCGCCAACGCCGCCGGTTTATCGGAGGCGCGCGCTGTCTTCCAGCGCTCTTTGAAGTCGGCTTGGCCGGCGAGGTCGTGTAGGCTGTCGGTCTGTCTCACCGGCCCGTAACGCTTCAGCGTGCCGGCCCGGCGATCGAATCGGCTTGGTCTGGGCGGGGCGAGAAGCGGACATTCCGCCGGGAGAACGACAGGTAAGCAGTTGGGACAAAAGCAGATACCACGATTTGCCATAATATCCATTATGCGACAACCGGATATTCCGGCGTGGCGCCCCGGCGGCGACCGTTTCGGTTTTTCGTGATCTCCCCCACCGCGGGTCATGTGATCGGCGCGCGCGCCGGCAAATTCGGGAGCCTGCCATGAGCACCAACATCAAGCGCCTGGTCGAGATCATGGCGTTGCTGCGCGATCCGGATAAAGGCTGCCCGTGGGACGTCGAACAGACGTTCGCCACCATCGCGCCCCATACCATCGAGGAGGCCTACGAGGTGGCCGACGCCATCGAGCGCGACGACATGGCCGGACTGGTGGACGAGCTGGGGGACCTGCTGTTGCAGGTGGTGTTCCATGCGCGCATGGCGGACGAGGCCGGGCACTTCGATTTCGACGACGTGGCCGGGGCCATCTGCGACAAGCTGGTGCGCCGCCATCCCCATGTGTTCGGCGACGCCAAGGTGGACGGCGCGGCGGACCAGACCCGGGCCTGGGAGGAGCACAAGGCGAACGAGCGGCGGAACAAGGCGGGCTCCCAGGGCGGCGCCGGCGGCAGCGTGCTCGACGGCGTCGCCCTTGCCCTGCCCGCCCTCACCCGGGCCCTGAAGCTGCAACGGCGGGCGGCGCGGGTCGGCTTCGACTGGGACGACCCGGCCCAGGTGATCGAGAAGTTCCACGAGGAAATCGGGGAAATCGAGCGCGAGATGGCCGCCGGGGCGGCCGCCGACCGCCTGGAGGACGAGATCGGCGACCTGCTGTTCAACTGCGCCAACCTGGCGCGCAAGTTCGATGTGGACCCGGAGAAGGCGCTGAGGCGGGGAAATGCCAAGTTCGGGCGGCGTTTCCGCCGCGTCGAGGCCCTCCTGGCGGCCGACGGCAAGCGCCCCGAAGACGCCACCCTGGCCGAAATGGAAGTCCTGTGGTGCCGCGCCAAACAAGAGGAATGATTTAAGAAACGAAGGTAATACGTTGAATCTCAAACGTTTTATTCCTTCCGCCCC
>JACZWD010000119.1 GCA_022572335.1 Pseudomonadota bacterium | reverse complement strand
GGTAAAGCCTTCCCGGATGTTAAACACCCGGGTGAACCCGGCCTCGCCGAGCACCTTCTGGGCGACGGTCGAGCGGTTGCCGCGGGCGCAGATGAGGGCGATAGGCTTTTTCAGGTCGCCGTCCACCGCCGCCGCCATCGCCTTGACAAACCCCTTGAGGCCGCCCGGATCATGGATGGTCACCCGCCGCGCCCCCCTGGGCACGCCGGTCTGGCGCCACTCCTGGGGCGAGCGCACGTCGATCAGCATGAGCTCGCCGGTCTCCGTACGAAAATTCGCCTCCTCGGGGGTGATGACGAAGTGGTCCGCGACGGATACCCCGGCGGCGCCGAGAACCAGCGCGCACGTGGCCAGCCCCGCCGCCAGGGTGCGGCGTGCGCCGCGGAACAGGCCCGCCGCGCGGCTGCGGTGATTTCTGGTGGTCATGGTTCCGGCCCTCCCGAGAGCGCGCGGCGGTTCAGGCGCATAAAATATGGGTCTTCGCCGGCGCCGATGGTAGCAAAATTGCGCGCCGGGGCCGTTGGCCTAGCCGCGCGCCGCGAGCAGCGCCGCCGCCAGTTCCGCGAAACCGGCGCCGGACGGGGCTTCCGTCACGTACGCCGGGGTGGCGGGCATGCGGTCCTCCACGTCGCGCAGGTTGGCGGTTCCCACCGCATGGGGGAAGAAGGCGAACAGGGGCCACATGTGCCGTTACCTCCCTCGCCGACCATTCGAAACCGCATGGGCGGCGTGGGCAATTATAGCCGCCAAAGGCGGCGCCGCCCGACATTTCCCGGGCGCGAACGGGCGCCCCTTGGTATAAGGTGCGACCGGTTTTGGAACCCGCAGTGGCGGTACCGTGACGCAATGGCAGAGATCAATCGCCAGTTTCTGTTGAAATCCCGGCCCGTGGGGCGGATCAGGGAAAGCGACTTCGAATACCGCGAACAACCGGTACCCGTGCCGGGGGCGGGCCAGGTGCTTGTCCGCAACATCTACCTGTCGCTCGATCCCGCCATGCGGGGCTGGATGAACCCCGGCCGGTCCTACATCCCGCCGGTGGCAATCGGCGACGTGATGCGCGGCATCACCGTCGGCCGGGTGGCCGCGTCCAACCACCCGGACTTCACCGAAGGCGACATCGCCAGCGGCCTGCTCGGCTGGCAGGACTACGGCGTCGCCGAGGCGGAGCACCTGGAGAAGGTCTCCCACGGGCTGCCGATGACCGCGTCGCTCAGCGTCCTCGGGCTCACCGGCCGCACCGCCTACTTCGGCCTGCTCGACGTCGGAAAGCCGGAGAAAGGGGAAACGGTGGTGGTCTCCGGGGCGGCCGGCGCCGTCGGCTCCGTCGTCGGCCAGATCGCCAGGCTGAAAGGCTGCCGGGTGGTCGGCATCGCCGGTTCCCGGGACAAGTGCGCGTGGCTCACCGGCGAGCTGGGGTTCGACGCCGCCGTCGATTACAAGACCGGGGACCTGGAGCGGGACCTGCGTGAACACTGCCCCGGCGGCGTCGACGTCTTCTACGACAACGTGGGCGGCGAGACCCTGGATACGGTGCTGCGCCGGATCAACACCGGCGCCCGCATCGTGATCTGCGGCGCCATCTCCGCCTACAACGCCACCGAGCCGGTGCCCGGCCCGTACAACATGCGCATGCTGCTGGTGAAGCGGGCGCGCATGGAGGGTTTCATCGTCTTCGACTACCGGGACCGCTACGCCGAGGCGACGGCGCAGCTCGCCCAATGGGTCGAGGACGGAAAGATCGCCTACGCCGAGGACGTGGTGGACGGGCTGGAAAAGGCGCCCAAAGTCATCAACCGCCTGTTCGACGGCGCGAACACCGGCAAGCTGATCATCAGGATTTCCGACGAGCCCTGAAGGGCACGTTCCGCCCCCGGCGCCACGGGCGGGCGGACAGGTGGCTCGGGCCCTCATCGACTTCGACCGCTTCATCCGACCGACCGGCGTACAGGCGCCGGACGACTTCGAGACCGGGCCGCCAAATCCCCCATATCCATCCGGACGCGTGGCTGAGCGGCGCCTATTACGCGAAATTGCCCGACGTGGTCGGTGAATCCGGTCCACGCGGGGCGGGGTGAATCGAGTTCGGCCGCCCGCCGGAGCACTTCCACCGCACCGTCGAGCCCGAGGTAAGACTGGTGCGGCCGGAGGAAGGGCCGATGGTCCTGTTCCCGTCGTACTTCTGCCACCATACCGTGCCGACGTCCAGCGCCGACACCCGCGTCAACATCGCCTTCGACGTGCCGGCGCACGAGTGACGCGCCCTCGGCGACGGAAAAGGCCGGTGTCAGGGTTGGGCGCGGCGGCGGCGAAAGGCCTCGGTCAGGGCCGGCAGCAGCGTCGCGCAATCGCCGACGATGCCGATATCGGCCCAGTCGAAGATCGGCGCCTCGGCGTCGGTGTTGATGGCGACGATGGTGCCGGCGCCTTTCAGGCCGACGGTGTGGTTGGGCGCCCCGCGCACGCCGGCGGCGATGTACAGCCGCGCGTTGACGCCCTTGCCCGTCAGCCCCACCTGCAACTGACGCGGAAGCCATCCCTTGTCGCAGACCCGGCGGGTGGCGCACAGGGACGCCCCGAGCAGACGGGCGAGCGCCTTGGCCTTCTCCACCCCGTCGGGGCCGCCGACCCCCATGCCGAGCCCGATGACCGTATCGGCGCGCTCGAGGGGAGCGATGGTGCGATCGATCAGGGAATGGGAACGGATGACCGTGGACAACGGCGTCCCCACCCGGGGGCGAAGGGTGATCACCTCGGCCTTGCGTCCGCCGACCGGGGAGCCGAGGCGCAGCATCCCGGGCCGCACCGTGGCCATCTGCGGACAGGTCTTCGAATAGACGGACGCCACCAGGTTGCCCCCGAAGGCGGGCTTCAAGGCGATCAGCCGGCGGTCGTCGTCGACCTCCAGGCCGATGGCGTCGCCGGTGAGTCCCAGCCCGAGACGGGCGGCGAGCCGCGGTCCCCAGTCGCGGCCCGTTTGCGTGGCGGGAAGGAAAAGGCCCCACGGCCGGCGCTCGGCGACCAGGCCGGCGCAGGCCTCGGCCACGGTGTCCGCCGAGGCGGCCGCGGACGCCGGAATGTCGAGCACGAATACCTGGTCCACGCCGTAGGCGGCCAGCGTCGGCCCATGGCGGGCCTGATCCGCGCCGATCACGATCGCCCCCAGGGCGCCGCCGACGGCATCGGCGATCCCGCCGCCGCGGGTGGCGAGCTCCAGGCTGACCGCGCTGAGGTCGCCGGTGCTGTCGGTCTCGCACGCGATCCAGACGTCCCTGCCGGGCTTGGGCTGCCGTTGCTGGGCGCTCACCGGCGGAGGCCGTGGCGCTTCGCCGTCCAATACGCCCAGCTCCTCGAGTGCGCGGACGGTCTCGTCGGCGGCGGACGCCGGGTCGGCGCCGTCGATCCGCCGGCCCGGGCCGTGGCTTTGCTCGACGATGCTCACCCCCTCCACCCAGGTCGGGGACCCGGCGATGCCGTAATCTCCGGCGTCGCCGCCCAGGTCGGCCAGGCGCACCACCTCGACCGGTTTGGCGGCGGCGTCCTGGCGCGCCTCGGGGGTCACCTTGATCGGGGCGATGAGACGCTCGGCGCAGGTCAACAGCGCCGGCATCCGGCACTCGACTTCGTCGAAGCCTTCGTCGCTCTCGCGCTCGGCGCGCAGCGTCTCCCCTTCGATATCCAGCTTGCGGACACCGGTGATCTGGGCGATGCCCAGCAGTTCGGCGATCTCCGGGCCGACCTGGCCGGTTTCGGCGTCGAGGGTGTACTTGCCGAGAACGATGAGGTCGAAGCCGTTCGGCTCGAGCCACCGCGCCAGGGTGCGCGCCGTCGCCAGGGTGTCGGCCCCGGCGCAACCCCGGTCCTCGATATGGACGGCGCGGTCGATGCCCATGGCGAGGGCGCCGAGAAGGGCCTCGCGCGCCTGCGGCGGCCCCATGGTGATCACCGTCGTCCCGCCACCCAGCCGGCCCGTGAGGTCGACCGCCAGGGCGATGGCGCGAAGATCGAAGGCGCTGATCACGTTGGGGCCGTCGCGTTTGATGGTCTTCGATTCGAAATCGAAATTGACGTCCTCTATGAGGGGCACCTGTTTGATGCAGACGGCGATTTCCACGACGATGGTCTCCTGTCGATGGCGGTGCCGGGCTTGCCCGGGGTTTTTCGGCGCCACCGGGGTACCCTCAATTGTTTCCCCGAAAAAACAAGGGGCCGGCCCTGTTTGGCCAATCCCCTGATTTCATTGGTAGCGGCGGCGGGACTCGTCCGCACGCCGGCACGCGGGTTATCGCGCCACGCGGCTCATGCCTCCGCCGGCTCGTAGCGCACGGGCGTGGTGTAGGCCGGATCGTCGTGCAGCCGCCAATACATGTCCTTGAGCCGCGCCGTCACCGGCCCCGGCTGGCCGTCGCCCACGGGCCGGCCGTCGATGCTGCGCACCGGCATGATGCCGCCGGCGGTCGAGGTCAGGAACACCTCGTCGGCGCCGCGCAGGTCGTCCGCGCCCATGCGCCCGAGCCTTCCTTTGATGTTGAGCGCCGCCGAGAGCTCCAGCACCGTCCGCCGCGTCATCCCCTCGAGCACCCCGCGGTCGGGCGAGAGGAGCTCGCCGGCCCTCAGCGCGAAGATGTTCCAGCCGCGGCCCTCGGTGACGAAGCCGTCCCGGTCGAGCAGCACCGCGTAGCGGGCGTCCCGGTCGTAGGCCTCGAACAGCGCCTGCACGAAGTCGAGGCGGCCGAAGTTCTTCACCGTCGGGTCCACCGCCTCGGGCGGGATGCGGACGGTCTCGGCGATGACGATGTCGCACCCGGTCTCCAGTTCTTCGGCCGAGACGACCGCGGAAAACGGCACCGCCCAGACGACGAGGCGGTTCTGGCAGGTGCGCAGGTCCTTGTGCGCCGTCGCCGGCGAGCCGCGGGTGGCGATCACCGTGACCATGGACTCGGTCAGCCCGGCCCGCGCCACGCAGCCGTGCAGCACACGGGCGACGGCGTCGCGGTCGTAGCCCAGGGTATCGAAGCGGCGCTGGACGAGCGAGCGCTGCCAACGCTCCAGGTGATCGTCGAGGCGGAAGAACCGGCCCTTCCACACGTGCACCGCGTCGTAGCACATGTCGGCGAGCTGGAACCCCATGTCGGTGACCGGCAGGCGAAGCTCGGAAAGGGCCATGAACGCGCCGTCCATGAAGCCGACACCGGCGCTGCCGTACCCCGCGTTCTCCGTCATCGCGTCCCTCCCCCGGCGAAATTCCTGGTAACACACCTTACTCTTCTTCGGCCGGACACCGAGAGATTCGTCCACTATACGGTCAGCGCGACGCCGCCCCGGCGCAGGTCCCCGGCGCCGTCGAACCGCCCGGCGCCGGCGTCGTAACGCACCGCGTGCACGCCGCCGAAGAAAAGGTTTTTTTCCTCCCACGTTTCGGTATTGGGGAAGATCTTCGAGACGGCGGTGAGTTCGTCCGCATCGAAGCCGTCCTCGATGCTGAGCAAATCGTTCTCGAAGTGGATTCTCGGGCGTGCCACGGCGTCCTCGATGGACATGCCGAACTCCAGCAGGTTGAGGAGCACCTGCAGGATGGCCGTGCGGATGCGGTTGGAGCCGCCCGAGCCCAGGGCCGCCGTGGCGCCGTCCGCCTCCACCACCACGGTCGGCGCCATCATCGAGCACATGCGCTGGTCGACGGGCCACCGGTGGAAGCCGTGGGGGTTGATATCGTCTTCGCCGAGCAGGTTGTTGAGCATGACGCCGGTGCCGGGGATCAGGTAGCCCGACCCTTCGCCGTTGGAGACCGACAGGCTGGCGGTGTTGCCTTCGGCGTCGATGACGCTGATGTGGGTGGTGCCGCGCCGCGCCGCCGGGCGGCCCAGGATCTGGCGGCGGTAGGTCTCCAGGAAGACGGGGTCCAACAGGGACTCGGGCGCGTCCGATTCGTGCAGGCGGCTTTCGATCCGCGCCGTGTTGGTCAGCGCCATGGACCGGGCCAGCCGTTCCAGGTGCGCCGCCGACCCGAACCCGGCGGCGGCCAGGTCCGCCTCCTTGAGCAGCTCCAGCGCAAAGGCGATGAGGATGCCGCCGCTCGCCGGCGGCGGGTTGGTGAACAGCCGGGCGCCCCCATAGGCCAGTTCCAGCGGCGTCCGCAACGCCACCTCGTAGCCTTCCAGATCGGCGCCGGTGAGGGTGCCGCCGGACGTGCGGCAGTCTTCGATCACCGTGCGCGCGATATCGCCCCGGTAGAACAGGTCCTCGCCTTCCCGCGCCAGGGCTTCCAGGGTGTCGGCGAAGGCGGGCAGGGTGAACACCTCTCCCTCGCCCATCAGTTCGCCGGGGTGCTCGCGGCTGCCGTACACGGCGCGGCAGGCGGCGTTGCTGCCGTAGATCTTGCCGACGATCCGGAAAATGTAGGCGAGCAGGCGATCGACCCGGAAACCGTCCCGGGCCAGGGCCGCCGCCGGCTCGACGATGCGCGCCATGGGCATGGAGCCGAGGTCCCGGTGCACCCGGAACAGGCCCTTCACCGTGCCCGGCGTGGCGATGGACCCCATGCCGATATGGAATTCCTGCTGGGCGGTGCCGAAGTCGGCGACAATGGGGAAGAAATCGACCTCGGCCTCCGCCCTCAGGACCTTCGGCGTCTGGGCGAAAAAATCATAGAGGACGGCTTCGCCGCCGGCGCGGCGGGCGAGCAGGAAGCCGCCGCCGCCGAGCGAGATCAGCACCGGCTCCGCCACGCACGCCGCGCACAGGCCGGCCAGGGCCGCATCGAAGGCGTTTCCGCCGTCGGCCAGGATGGCCGCCGCGGCGCGCGCGGTCTCCGGGTGTCCGGCGGCGATGGCGCCTTTCGATGTCATGGCCTCACACGGGTCGGCGGACGGGACTGCCGCATGGCGGCTGACGCTGGGTAGCGGCTGCGCCGGGCCCTGTCAATCGGGTTGAACTCCTGGCAGCGTTGCAGTTTGGAGTATCTATCTCAGAAAACGCTTGGGCACCCGAAAGACACCCTTGATGCTTTCAAGAGTGCAGGCACAAACCTGAATATGGGATTTGTTATAGAACCCGGAATCGGGATAAACGGGACCGCCTTCAATAAACACGCCCTTAATCGTATCAATTGGCGGAAGGCCGTCCTGTTCCCGAATGTCGTGAAGCAGGCGTATCACGGCGCAATCGAGGTAGCGTCGCAACAGGTCCCTATTGTTTTGCGGCAACTCCCAGTCAGCTTCTTTGAAAATATCATTCAAGCTTATCTCAACCTTCCCAATCACCACGTCTATGTGAAGCTGATGATTGATGGTGAGCCGTAAAGACCCTTTAGTGCGACCTCGCTTCCGCCCCTATAACTCCAGACGCTGGTGCATGCATATCCGACTGCTCCTGACGGGGTCCCGATTGATCGAAAGGATGGTCGAGAGGCTCAACAACGTATCCGACGTGCAATGATGATCCAGCGCGGAACTCAGTCGGCAACCATTCTCACATCAAGTGACCCGCAGGAATTGCCGCAGTAATCGCCGGTAATACGTCCTTCGATCAACGTTCCGTTGAGCGAGTGACCTGCTAGGTCATTGATTCTAATAGTACTACCTTGGATTTCTCCCACAAATGATGTGCTGAACGAGTGTACTTCTCCTGAAACATCAAGAACTTTGCCCGTTAACGTTCCGTCCTTCTGGACGGAAAGAGAGAATTTTATATCGCCGCTGTTTGAACCGATATCCCACGTGCCTTCGTAGGTACCAGTCTGAGTTAGATTTTGGGCTAGCACCTGATCGACAAGCGTTGTCGAGGCGATAAAGAACACAGTCAGTACCAGAAAAATTCCGTACGTGATGCTTTTCTTCACTGGCTTCCTCCCTTTCGAAAAACGATATTGACGTGAAGCTGATGGTCGATGGTGAACCGACGATTCCTTTCAGCCGATATTTCCCAGATAACCTTCAAATCCGCTCCGACCCTACCCAAATTGCACCGCCGTTGGAATGTTTTTCCTCCGCTGGAATCCGACGGCCTGATCTTGGTGATTTGGCGGAGTTCGGAAGCCCATTCGGCCAATTTTGTCGTCATCCAGACACACCCCTCCCGTCGTTTCTACCTCGCAGTGAAGTTCCTCGGCCTACGCCGGAACAGGCCCTTCACCGTGCCCGGCGTGGCCGTGGCGATGGACCCCATGCCGATATGGAATTCCTGCTGGGCGGTGCCGAAGTCGGCGACAATGGGGAAGAAATCGACCTCGGCCTCCGCCCTCAGGACCTTCGGCGTCTGGGCGAAAAAATCATAG
>JACZWD010000118.1 GCA_022572335.1 Pseudomonadota bacterium | reverse complement strand
GAAGTTCATGGATTACTTGCCGTAGCGCGCCCAGTAGGCGCCGAACAGCTCTTCCTCGGTGGGCTTGTTCTCCGGGATCACGGTCACCAGGTGGGTGACGTTGATGAAGTGCCGGTAGTTCAGGTTCTCGCTGATGGAGTTGCCGGCCCAGGTGCCGCAGCCCATGCTGAGGGTGAAGTCGAGCCCGTTGTCGAAGCTGCCGCCGTTGCCGAACGCGTGGGCCTGGTTGACCAGCACGCGGACCACGTCGAGCCCCTCGGCGAGGCGGCGGGCGTGGTCCATGTCGGCGGTGTGAATGCCCACCGAATGGCCGATGCCCTGGTAGCGGAGAATTTCGCGCACCCGCGCCACGGCGGCGTCGAAACCGGCGGCCCGGTAGACGGTGAGGACCAGGGAAAGCTTCTCGCCCGAGAACGGGTGGTCCGGCCCGGCGCCGTCGTCTTCGACCATGAAGAACCTGGCCTTACGGGCCTCTTCAGAAAGACCGACCTGGCGGGCGAAGACGTCCGCGCCCTTGGCGATGAGCGTGCGGTTGAGCCTGCCGTCCACCCACAGGGTGTCCTCGATCAGGCGCTTTTCCTCGGCCGTCGCCAGGTACCCGCCGGCGTCCTCGAGGGCGCCGATGGCGGCGTCGTACACGTCGTCGATGATGGTCACCGAGTTCTCCGACGAGCACGAGGTGGCGTTGTCGAAGGTCTTCGACGCGCAGATCTTCGTAGCCGCGTCCGTGAGATCGGCGCTCGAATCGATGATCACCGGCACGTTGCCGGTGCCGACGCCGATGGCCGGCGTGCCGCTCCGGTACGCGTTGCGGACGTTGTTCTGCGAGCCCGTCACCACGATCAGGTCGCAGGCCTCCATGAGGGCCTGGGTGAGGGCCTTGGTGACCGGCGCCGGAAGCACCTGCACCAGGTCGGCGGGGAGGGCGATCCTGTCGAGCTCGGCGCGCATGTGTCCGGCGGTCAGCGCCGTGGTATTGAACCCCGCCGGCGACGGCGCCAGGACGATGGCGTTGCGCCCCTTGACCGCCATCATCGCCTTGTTGACCGGCGTCGCCGCCGGATTGGTGGCGGGGACGACGGCGCCGACCACGCCCACCGGCTTGGCGTACTTGACGATGCCCAGCCGTGCGTCCTCTTCGATCACGCCGACGGTCTTGACACCCAGCAGGTCGCGCAGGGTGCCGAAGGTCTTGCGCCGGTTCTTGGCGGTCTTGTCGGCGACGTTGCCGAGCCCGGTGTCGCTCACCGCCGTTTCGGCGAGGGCGCGGGCGTGATCGGGCCGGTAGATGGACCACGCCAGGGCCGTGACCGCCTCGTCGACGCGCGCCTGATCGGCGTTGGCGAAGACCGCCATGGCGCTCCTGGCCTTCTTGATCAGGCCGTCCACGGTTTCAGCGTCGTCCCCGCCCGGCGCCGGCCGGCCGGCGGTCAGCGGCTGTGTCATGGGCGTCCTCCCGTTTTCCGGCTCACCCGCGGAAAATGCCCGGGCCCCCGGCCCGGCCGGAAACTATAGGCGATCGGGTCCGTCGCAACAATCGGGGCCGACGCGGGGTAGTGTCCCGGTGTGAGATTCGATCCGCCGAAAGCGCAAAACGGACTCGCATGCCGGCTTTGCCGATGAAAGCGGTCGTCGTTCCGGTGCGGTGATTTAAGTTCGGCTATAGCCATGAACGGGCATCCGGGCGACGGCAAGAAATCCGGGATTTTTCCAGAACGGGCTACGAAAGACAGTTCGCTTCCGCACAAGCCGATGGGGGCATTCGTGAGTGGAACTGGTGGCATTCGTGAGTAGAATATGCTATAGTCCCGACGCTTGATCACGTCATTCGGGAGGAACCGAATGGGTGTTCCGAGACCAATTTACCTTTCCGGTGCCTGCTGATCCGAAACACGTTTGTTTGCGGAGTATTCTTCATTCCGGAGGCATTGGAAATGGCGACTCAGCAAGAGAACCCCGACAAGGGTCTTCTCATGATCGGAGCGGTCGCGGGGGTATCCTTCTTTTGGTGCTTCTTGCCGTTTTCTTCGGAGCGATCTGATCCCGATACCCCGTCGCCGTACGGGGATTGGCCCTTGGCGCCCTTATTGCCGCAATTCGCCGGCCCGCACAACGCCGGAGGGGGGATGTGGTTGTCCGAGGCCGCGCAGACGGCTGATTGTGTTCAATCGACTGAAGGAGGCTGACATGTTGGACGCTCTCAAAAAGCTCATCGGCGCCGACGAGGAAGGCAAGAAGCGGCGCCAGCAGGCGCTCGAAGAGGAGGAGCGCGAACGCGAGGAGCGGGTCCGGGCGCACGCGAAGAAGCTCAAGCATGACGCCGAACAAATCAGACAGGCCGAGCAGGACGACCAATAGGCGCCCGGCGGCTATTCGATCAGCCCCATTTCCTTATAGGTCTTCCGGTAGACGTCCATGGTCTCCTCGATCAGCGCGATGGCGCCTTCGGTGTCGCGGAAGCTGGGGATGAGGTCCATGAACTTCTTCTTGTTGAACGCCTGGAAGCCGGGTTGCGCGAAGCCCTTCTGGAAGGCCCATTGGAGCCACTTCAGGCGATCCGCGGGAACCCCCGTCTTCACGTAAAACCCGCGGAAACGCATCAACGGCGTGAAGGCGAGGCCCACGTCCTTCATCGACGGCACGCCGGCGAAGGCCGGTGGACGTTCGGCCAGGAGGGTGAGGATCGGCTTGAAGTCGCCGCTGTCGAGGAATTCCTTGACGTCGCCCGGCTGCTCGAACAGGGCGTCCACCCGGGCGCTCCTGAGGGCCTCGTAGCGCGGCCCCGGTTCGTCGAAGCTGATCTGCTGTATCCTGAACCCGAAGTGTTGGGCGATGCGGTTCATGTTGAGGCGTTCCATGGAACCCTGGGCCGAGACGTTGGCCATGGTCGCCCTGCGGCCCTTGGCCTTGGCGTACTTGACGAACGACGCCCAGTCGGAGAACCGCGTCTCGTTGCCGCGAATGTAGATCTGGCTGAAGGTGATCTGCGCAATCACCAGGGGCACCAGGTCCCGGCCCGGATGGACGTCGCTCTTGCCGCTGGCGAAGGCGCTGGTCGCGTCGTCGATGTGCTCGAGCACCGTGTAGCCGTCGGCGGGCGTCGCCATGTAGGCCTGCAGGCCGTCCATGCCGCTGCCGCCGGGGATGTATTCCGGCTCGATCACGACGCCGGTGTGCCCGGTCACCGCCTTGGCCATGGCCCGGGAGACCTGGGCCGAGCCGCCGCCCGAGCCGTAGGGCACGACCAGGCGGAGGGGTCGCTCGGGAAAGCCGCCCGGCCTTTCCATGGTGTCCGGCAGTTCCCCCGCCGGGGCCGGGCCGGCGAAGCCCATCGCCACGATCAGGCCGAGGACGCACAAGCCCCCTTTGGGCGGCATGGTCGGTGTCTCCTCCGTGGGTATACCCGTCTATGGGGCATCGACGGATATTCGTATTCTCTAATATCAACCACCTGATCACCGTTTGATACCTAAATCCCCTGGAATCAAGCACGTTTCGCCCCCGGCGCCGGACGCGGCCGCCGGCCCTGGCGGGCCTCAACCGGCCGCCGGCAAACCGGGGATCAGCTTGTCCAGGGTTTCGGAGATCTCGTAGACGCTGGTCACCGCCAGGTCATGGTCGTAGGGCACGCCCTCGCGCCCGGCGCGCTCGCGCAGGCGGTCCTCGTGGAAGTCGAGCACGTCCTTGGGAAACGGCATGTCCCCGGCGTCCAGGATGCGCAGGTAGCCGTCGGCGTCGCGGGCCGGCAGCACCCGGCTCTTGAGGCACCGGTTCGGCGACCAGGGGATGTCGAGGACGCCCGCCTCGCAGGCCCTGACGGTGCCGAGGGCGGCGTCCCCGTCGCCCATGTCGAGGACCTTGTCGACGACCGCCCGCACCTCCTTGCGGATCAGGTCCTTCTCCCGCTGGAACTCGGGCATGGAGTCGAGGCGGATGCTGCGCGCCAGGTAGATCGCCATGCGGGTCATGCGCAGGCCCTCGGCGTTGGCTTCCGGCGTCGGGATGCCGAAGGCTTCGTGGGTGCTCTTGGTGGTCACGCTGACGGCGCCCCCGACCGCCGCCAGGGTGCCGCCGTAGACGATGAGGGCCGCCGACTGGGCCGCGTCCTGGGGCCAGGCGCCCATCCAGTGCAGCGACGTCACCGGCGTGAACACGTCGTCGAAACCGTGTTGGCGCAGGTATTCCTGGCACAGCTCGCCGCACACCTGGATCGCCGCCGCATCCTGGACCAGGTGCAGGGTCTGCCCCAGTTCCAGGCCGTAGTCGCGCACCCCCTGACCGGCGGCGAGCAGCGCGTCCAGCACCCCGGTGATGATGGCGATGGACGGCGGGATGTTGGTGCCGGTGAGGAAGCCCGGCTGGCGGCGGTGCAGCTCCACGCCGCGCTCCCGGTAGAGCGCCGTCAGCCGGTCCAGGTACTGGTAGTTGCGGATGCCGTCCGCGATGGAGATGTCCTTGGTATACGACACCGTATAGGCGATCCCCGATCCCAGGTACCCGGAATACCCGGCGGCGAAACCGATCTCGGACGTGAGCTTGGGCATGGCGGTGCCGGAGAGCACGATGCCGGGCTTGTCGATGGCCTCGATCAGGGTGCGCGCCGCCGCCACCCCGTAGTTGACCATGGGGAAGCCGTTCAGCATGGAGCGGCCGAGGCGCTTCGATTCCTCGATGCCCTTCTGGGCGCTGGAGAAGTGTTCGTTGCGGGTGTAGCTGTCGGTGGTGGTGGGAACGATGTCGGCGAACCCGTCTTTGTCCAGGGTCCGCATCAGCTCCATCTGCAGCTCAAGGGTGCCGAAGCCGCCCCGCGGCTGGGTCAGGCACCGGCCCTCGGCGACGGCGCGGCGCAGGACCGACGGCAGCCGCTTGTGCTCGGGCAGGCTTTTGTGGAAGTCCACCGCCGCATCCAGGTCGACCTCGGCGCCGGTCGGCCAGCGGGCCAGGTTGTCGCGCCGCATGGCGGCGAACACGTCTTCGGGGATCTGCGCCGCCGACAGCGGCGACTCCCCGGTGTCAGGCCGCCGGATTGCACCCATTTTCCGTTCCATACGCCACAGGATGCATGTGGGCGAGGCCCAAGGTCAAGGCGGCGTCCGGCTCGACCTCCCCCAGCAGGCCGCAGGCGAACAGGATGTAATCCCTGTCCAGCAGCATGCGCGGGGTGCGGGGCCGGAGCGAGAGAGGGTCCGCGTCGTCGGCCAGCGCGGTCTCCAGGATGGCCGCCGGTTGCGCACCATGGACCAGGGCGCCGCCGGTGCCGAGGATCGTTTCCACGGCGCTCAGATCCTTGCCGTACTGGACGGTCACCGGACCGGTCGCCGTATGCACGGTTTCCAGGGTGCCCGCGTGGCGCTTGACCGCCAGCCCGACGGCGGCCCGCGCCAGCGCCTTGTCGAAGGCCCGTTCCTCTGCCGATCGGGGCAGCCGGCCGACGTCCTCGGACGCCAGCCGGGCCAGGGCCTCGATGCGCTCCGGGGCAAGCCCGGCGTCGTCGGCCAGGGCCTCGCGCCCCGCCGCCTGGACGATGGAGCGGGCGTTGTGCCGCATGCCCAGATCGCCCTCCACCGTCCGTTTGAGATAGGGTTCGGGCAGGCCCCGGTAAACCACCTCGGTGCGGGTCGGCCCGCCTTTCGCCACCGAATGGACGTCCGTGGTGGCGCCGCCCACGTCGACCACCAGCAGGGAGCCCAGCCCGGGGCGGCCGCCGCAGCCGTCGGCGAGCAGCCGGGCGCCGTCGAGGACGGCGGCCGGGGTCGGCATCAGCACCCGGTCGAGCATCTCCGCCGCCCGGTCGATGCCCTTGGCGTGGACGATGCGGTCGATGAAAATCTGGCGGATGGCGGCGCGCGTCGGTTCGATGTCGAGGACGCCGAACTCGGGCATGACGTTCTCCGTCACCGTGACCGGACTGCCGCCGGCGTCGAGGCGGGAGGCGGCCTCGTCGGCGGCCTGGCGGTTGCCGGCGACGACCACCGGGCAGGTGACGGAGCAGGCGGCCAGGCGGGCGGCGTTGTGCACGATCACGTCCTCGTTGCCGCCGTCGGTGCCGCCGGCGAGCAGCACGATGTCCGGCGCCAGGTCGGCGATCCGCGCCACGTCGGCGGCGGTGAGCTTGTAGGCGAAGGTGCCCACCAGCCTGGCCCCGGCGCCCAGGGCCGCCTGGCGGGCGGCGGCGGCGGTGAGTTCCCGGACCAGACCCACGGTCACCATGCGCAGGCCCCCGGCGGCGCTGCTCGAGGCCAGCCGGTAGGTGAATTCGCGCCGCCCGCCCATTCCGCGCTCGAGGTCGGCGAGGGCCTTGGCCAGCCCGACGGTGACGTCGGTGGTCACCGTGGACGGCCCCTGGCCGGCGCCGAGGATGCGCGGGTTTTCCAGATCGACGGCGCGCACCTTGGTGTACGTGCTGCCGAGATCGATCAACAGGGCGGCGGCGCTCATCGGCCGGCCTTGTGCCCGCCCGCGGCCGGCGCCCGGAAATCGTCCTCCAGCGCCGCGATCACCGCGTCGGTGCGCGTGCCGGGCGGAAAGGCGCGGTCGAATCCCATGTCCCGGTAGCGCTGCTCCACCTCGGCCCAGGGCTGCTTGCCCACGACCAGGTTGCCGCCGACGTAGAGCAGGATGTCCTCCAGCCCGGCCTCGATGCAGAGGTTGCGGAAGTCCCGGCAGTCCAGTTCCCCCTGGCCATACAGCGAGGACACCATGATGGCGTCGGCCGCGGTCTCGACGGCCGCCTTGATGAACTCGTCGGACGGCGTCAGCGCGCCCAGCGCCACCACCGTGTAGCCGGCCTTTTCCAGGGCCATGCCGAGGATCCGGTTGCCGACGATGTGGGTGTCGGAGCCGATCACCCCGGTGACCAGGGTTCTCCGGCGCTCCGCGCTGGTGTTGTCCGCGCCCATGGTCGGCAACCCTCCCAGTTCACCGTGCCGGGTCCGCGACCCCCGGGGGGCCACCGGGGGGTGTCCCCCCGACACCGTATGCGGGGGGCGCCCTCGCGACCCCCGGGGGGCCACCGGGGGGTGTCCCCCCGGCACCGTATACGGGGGGCGCCCCCGCGACCCCCGGGGGATTAAAAGGCGAAAGTCCCGCCCCGGCAAGGCGTTGCCGTTTTCGTCGGCCGGCCGGACGGCATGGGTTGCCATTGACGGGGCGCGCCGCGGGGGGCCAAGCTGCGGCCGGTTGGCGAAGCGGAGGGCATGGGATGGCGCGAACGTTCGGATGCCGCGTGGCGGGGTACCTTGCCGTGGGCGGCCTGCTCGGCCTGTTGGCCGGTGGGGCGGCGGCGAAAGCGGAAGAGGAGCGCTGCCAGGCGCCGGAGCCGGTTTGCGCGGTGCGCGGGCGGGTTTTCCGGATCGCCGCCTTCGACCCGGTGGCCAGCGCCGTGCTGGTCGGGCCCGGGCTTCTGGTGACCAACCGCCACGTGGTGGCCGACCTCCCGTGGGCGGACGTTTTCCCGCCCGGCGGGCCCGTCCGCCGCGCCCGCGTGGTTGCCACCGATTATCCGGGCGACCTGGTGCTGCTCAGGGCCGAGGGGCTGAACGGCGGGCCGGCCCTGGAGACGGCGACGGCGGACGCCGGCACCGAGGTGTATGCCGTCGGCGTCGACGTGGGCCGGTTCACGGGCTTGGGCGGCGAAAATGATGCGAGGGATTTACTTAAAGAACTGGGAATCACCTACCCTGCCGGGTTCACTACCGACGGAAGTGTAATGAGTAGCTTCAAGGTGTTGGGCATGCCTACGACGGTCTTTATCGACTCGAAGGGAGGAATTTTTCGGACCTGGACCGGTGCGTTGAACCGGGACGTGCTGAGACGAGTGACCACAGAGTTGATGGAGCTGGAGTCAGGTCCTTCGACTTAAAGCTTCATCCCTTGATTAAGTTTCCATTTCCCACCCGTCCGCCCGAGAGGAATCCCGATTCCATCGGGATTCCCAGGGGTGCAAAGGGGAACAGCGGCCTCCGTCCTTCCAATACGGGAAGGCCGGTGGGGGAAAACGAGATTCTCGCGCTGGAGTTGAGCAGCATTGCTTCTCCCGGTGGCTGTACCTACGGTTGGGATGGAGACACTCTCGGCAATTACCCCGGGGGGCAGACCTATATCGCCCATGCGAACGGCCAGGGTTGGATCGAGAACGGGCGAGACATGGGCTTCCGAGTATTCTTGGAAGTTTCCCCGAGGTGACCAATGGTTCGACGTCCAACCTGTTCCCGGGATTATAGATAGCAGCAAAGGTTTAACTACTCCACATAGAATCTGGCAATTTCCGGGAGTAGCACTATGCAGTGGGAGTACCTGATTGCTGTTACGAGAA
>JACZWD010000277.1 GCA_022572335.1 Pseudomonadota bacterium | reverse complement strand
GGCGGTCCCCGGCAAGGACGGGGCCACTCCACACGATGGGGTCTTCCTTGTCCTCTTCGTCCTCGAAGCGGGGCAGCGACCGCACCCAGTAGATGCGGCCGTCCCGGCGCGACAGGCAGACGACCTCGGCGTTGTTGGTGAGGACGAAAATGTAGTTGCCCGCCACCCACGGGCTCTCCAGGCCGCCGATCTGCTTGTCCCAAATGCGCCGCCCGGTGCGCAGGTCGATGGCCACCATGACGCCGCCGGTGCTCATGGCGAAGACCCGCCCGCGGTCGATGACGGGGCGGCCGCGGATGTGCGCCAGGGTCGCGGCGGCGGCGCTGCGCCGCGCCGAGGCGAGCGAGTCGGTCCACAGGAGCCGCCCGTTTTCCACCTTCAGCGCCACCAGTTCGCCCGACGAATAGGGGACCACGACCACGCCCCCGCCCACCGCCGGGCTGGCGCCGCCAAGCAGGCTGGCGACCTCGGTGATGCCGGTATGGGTCCATAAGCTACCGCCGCTGGAGGCGTCAAGGGCGTGCAGTTTGTTGTCCACGGTGACCACGAACACCCGGCCGCCGCGGAACGTCGGCGCCGAGCGCATGGGGCCGCCCACGTTCTGGCGCCAGATCTCGGATCCGTCCCCGGCGTCCAGCGCGATCACCTGGGCAAAGCCGGTGGCGACGAAAACCCGTCCGCCCCCATAGGCGATGCCGCCGCTGATGTGCCCGTCGTCCTCGTCGTCGGGCGTCAACTCCGCCTCCCACAGGCTTTGCCCGGTCTTGGCGTCGAAGGCGCTGACCATGGTTTCCGCGTCCATGGTGAAGACCCGTCCGCCGGCAACGATCGGGGTGCCGACAATGCGCGTGTCGTCGTCGGCGCCCTCGCCGATATCGGCCGTCCACAGGGGCTTCAGCACCCCGCCTATCGCGATGTGGTGCATGGCGTGGTTGGCGTAGCCGCCGGACTGGGGCCAGTTGGCATTCACCGACGGTTTGGGCAGCAGGATCATCGCGTCCGCGGCCTTGGGGTCGGGCCTTAACGCCCGCCCGTGCATGAGCACGGATATGCGCTCACCGGGCAGGCGCGCCTCCTCATCGTCGGGGAACACGGTGTCCAACATTTCGCAGGCATTGAGCGCCACCAGGGCGCACGCCATGCACGCCATGCGGCCGATCAGGCCCATATGTCCGTTCTTCTTCGCCCGGCCGCCCGTCGCCATGATGCGCTCCGTCCCCTATTGGCCGAGAATGGCCAGCATTTCGCCGGCCCGCTCCCGGATCCCCTGCGGCGCCGTGACGTCGGTGGCGAGGGCGGTGAACAGCGCGCGCGCCTTCGTCCGGTCACCGGCGCGTACCGCCAGCACGGCGGTCAGTTCCTTGGCGCTGTGGCGCCAGGGGTTGCCGTCGGCGGTCAACGGGGCCAGGCGGGCACTCAGGTCGCCGGCGCCGGGTCCGTTCAATTCATGGAAGGCGCCCAGGATCACGGCCAGGTCGCGGTACACCGCGTCCACCCCCGGGTCCTGGGCCAGGTCCGCATAGGCCGCCGCCGCCGGCGCCGGCTGGCCGCGTTTCGCCAGCAGCGCCGCTTCCTGGAACCGCGCCAGCAGGGCGTAGCCGGCGGTGGCGTCGGCGGCTAGGCCGGCGAAGGCCTCTGCCGCCGCCTGCGTCTGCTTGTCGCCGGCCAGGGTGAGGGCCGCGGCAAACCGCTCGCCGTCGCTTTGGCGCGTTGCGATGTCATAGGCGCGCCAGCCCTGGTACCCGGCCACGGACAGGACAAGGGCGAGCACCGCGCCGGCGGCGTAGTGGCCGTAGCGCTTCCACAGTTTGGCCCAGTGCTCCTCGCGCAGATCCTCTTCGATCTCGCGAAACAGGCTGTCCTCTACGGGGTCGGCCACCTAAATCCTCCAACGTCGCGCGTCACGCCGCCCGGGCGCCGCCGGCCGGGGCATTGGCTCCTAAAATATCCTTCCCTTGGGTGGAAGGCAAATGCGGTGGTGGCGCAAGAGTTTACTAGTGTCCTGTCCCAGAGATTCGTGCACTATACGATCGTTTTTCCCGTTTCCTCGGCAGGAGGGGACGCGCCGGCGATGCGGGGCC
>JACZWD010000276.1 GCA_022572335.1 Pseudomonadota bacterium | reverse complement strand
TGATCGTGATGCAGGGTTCCGCCGGCCGTCACCGCGTTCCCAAATGCATGCGGGCCGGCGCGATTTCCGTGCGCGGCAACATCGACCGATTGGTGGTTTCCGTCAATGGGGTATTTGCGCGGGCCGGTGTCCTCCATCACGATGGGATCGTAGAGAGGACTTGGGGCACCGCGGTTGACGCCTTTGCGGGTCAAGGCATATCCTACCCGGGCTCGGGGAGAGCGAAGGTCGAAAAGCTTGGGATGGACACGAACAGTCAAAAACCGTCGCTCGTAGAGCGGGCGCAGAAGCAACTCGACGAATCCGTGGCCCGGCTGGAGGCGGCGTTGGAAACGGGCGCGGACGGAAGCCATCTCGCCCAGGAGCTGGCGGCGGTGCGCAGTCAGAACGCGGCCCTGAGGGAAGTCACCGAAGGCGTATCCGAGCGCCTGGACGGTGCCATCGACCGCATCAGGGCGGTGCTGGAGCGCTGAGCCCATGGCGCAGGTCTCGGTCATCATCAACGGTCGCAAATACCAAGTCGCATGCGACGACGGCCAGGAGGCCCACCTGTCGCGGCTGGCCGACTACGTGGACAAAAGAGTCGGCGAACTGGTGGCGGCGGTGGGCCAGGTGGGGGACGCGCGCCTTTTGGTGATGGCAACCCTGCTCGTGGCCGACGAGCTGTCCGACGCTTACGCCGAGCTGGAAGTGCTCAAGGCCGACGGCGCGAACGGCACCGAGCGCCTGGCGGCCGAGGAGAGCCTGGGGGCCACCATGGAAACCCTGGCCCGGCGCATCGTGAATGTCGCCGAGACCCTGGAACAATCCGGCGACGCGCCTTAGGGAAACTATTGACCGTCGGGATTGGCCGGACGGCCGGCCACGCGGGGCATGACAGGTCCCCAATAGCCTGCTAGATTCGGACCCAGGACGGTTGCTGCAGGGTGCGTGAGGCTAAAAATCCCTGGGGCCAACAGTAACCTCTAGGGAGCTGTCCCTGCCGGGCCCGTGGGCTCGGTATCATGGCGCCCACCTGCACAAGCAGGCCACAGAGGATCATGCGGCCAACGGCCATTGCGGCGCCGTCCGAATTTCGTTTTCAACCCGCCTTTCCCCGCCGCCGCTTGCCCCGGCGGGAATCGTGGGGCCGGCAGGAAACCCGAAAAACATCCATGTCCCTCGACGACGAAAAGACCCGGCTGCGCGCGTTGGCGCGTCGACGCCGCGCCGCCGCGAATCAGGCCGCCGGGCCCGGGGCCGGCCAGGCGCTCCGCGACAATTTCGTGGCCGCCATGGCGGCGATGGGAATTCCGGCTGGCGGCCCGGTGGCCGCCGGATATTTGCCGATCAAGGAGGAAATGGATGTGTGCGTCCTGCTGTCCCATCTGCACGGCGAAGGTTTCGTCTGCGCCCTGCCGGTGGTCGGGGCGCCCGGTGCGGCCCTTGTATTCCGCCGCTGGGTTCCCGGCGCGCCGCTGGAAAAGGGACGATTCGGCACCCGCCATCCCGCACCGGCGGAACCCGAGCTGAGGCCGGACGTGGTGCTTGCCCCGCTGCTCGCCTTCGATGCCCGGGGGTATCGCCTGGGGTGGGGCGGCGGGTATTACGACCGCACCATCGAGGAATTGCGCGGCACCGGGCCGCTGGTGGCGGTGGGGGTCGCATACGCCGCCCAGCAGGTGGATTCGGTGCCCCACTCCGGACAGGATCAGCGCCTCGACTGGGTGGTCACCGAGGACGGGGCCGTACGGGTGGGATAGGCCGGCCATGAAGGTATTGTTTTGCGGCGACGTGGTCGGCAAAGCCGGCCGCAAGGCGATCGTCGACAACATTCCCGACCTGCGGGAACGCCTGGGCCTCGACTTCGTCATCGTCAACGGCGAGAACGCCGCCCATGGTTTCGGCATCACCGAGGGTATCTGCAAGGCGTTCTACGAGGTTGGAGTCGACGTCGTCACCACGGGCAACCATGTCTGGGCCCAACGGGACATCATCAACTACATCGATGGCGATCCGCGCCTGCTCAGGCCCCTGAACTACCCCGAGGGCACGCCGGGCCGCGGGGTCAACGTCTTCGACGCACCCTTGGGGCGCAGGGTCATGGTG
>JACZWD010000117.1 GCA_022572335.1 Pseudomonadota bacterium | reverse complement strand
GGCGCCTCCCTGAGGGGCGGGGGCGATTTCCCCCAGGCCCCCCGTCCCCGCCGGTGCCGCCAGCACCGAGCGGATCGCGTAGACGCTATAGGCCGGTGCGAGGAGGCCACAGGCGATAACAAAGATGGACACGTTTGACATGCTTGGTGAACCCTCATGCGGCCGGCATGTCCCTCCGCAGTCCACCGGCCGCGCTCAACCGATGGCCGATGAATACCCGGGAAACGCCGATTTGCTGTACGGCAGGAAAAACCGGAGGGAAAATGCCAGAACCGTTTGCATAAAGCAACCGGGCTTCCCGGCGATGGGCAGACGGGCCCGGGGACCGCCGGTTGCGGCGGTTCGCCCTCAGCGGCCGGGAATTTCCAACACCGCCTGGACGAGGATGCTCTTGATGACACCGGGCCCCGCCACTTTGTCGCCGACCATTTGCAGCCGATCCTTGATCAAGGCCACGTCCAGGCCCTCCTCTTTCCTCAGGTGGCGCGGGATAAAGCCATAGAGGTCGCTCAGAAACGCATCGTTGAGGCGGGGCAACAGCCGGGCGATCTCGGTTTGGTTCTCCACGCTGGCGGCTTCCAGCTTGAGCTGGATCTGGACCGTGGCCGCCACCTTTTCCCCTTGGAAAATGGGAATGACCAGCACATCCATGGTGACGAAACGGAGCGCTTCCCCGGGCGTCGTCCCCGCGGCCTCGGTTCCCACCGCGGCGCCGTCGCCGAACGGGCCGACGCCGAGCCATTTCAGCGCGCTGATGGTGCCCCCGGCGAGCATCAGCATGACCGCGACCGCAATGACGAGCTTTTTCTTCACCGCTCAGTGCTCTCCGTCGTCGGTCCCGCATTATCACGGTTGAGGGGCGCATGGAAAGTATCCGGTCGAGGGTTGCGGCGTTCAACTCCGGAAATGGCGGTACCCGTTTTCAACAAGTTCGATCCGGCGGCCGTTTTCGTCGACGACGCGGACACCGTCGCCTTTCGTTTCGTCGATCCGCCCGATCGCCGTCAGCGGCAGGTCCAGTTCCCGGGACAGCCCGGCCAGGGTGTCGGCGGACTCCGGCGGCGCGGTGAAGAGAAGTTCATAATCGTCGCCTCCGGCAAGCACGGTTGTCATGCGCTCCGCATCCGCCTCGAGGACGGCCCGTCCCGCCGGCGACAAGGGTATGCGCGCCGCTTCCACCGTCGCCCCTGTGCCCGAGGCGGCGCAGATGTGGCCCAGGTCCGCCACCAGCCCGTCGGATATGTCCGCCACGGCGTGGGCCAGGCCGCTCAGGCGTTGTCCCAATGCGACGCGGGGTTGCGGCCGCAGGTATCGCTCGCCGAGGGTTTCGCGCAGCTCCGGGGCAAGCCCGGACAACTCGCCCCGCAACGCCGCCAGGCCGAGGGCGGCGTCGCCAATGGTGCCGGAGACGTAGACCGTGTCGCCGGGCCGTGCCCCCGAGCGCCGCAGTTCGCGCCCCTCGGCCACGGTTCCCAGGGCACAGAGCGTGAGGGTCAGGGGCCCCGGAGTCACCACCGTATCGCCGCCGATCAGGGTGATCTGGAAAGACGCCTGATCCGCCGCCAGGGCCTGGGCGAAGCGCTCCAGCCAGCCGTCTTCCACGGTCTCGGGCAGGGCCGCCGAAAGGGTGTAGGCCAGCGGTTTGGCGCCCATGGCCGCGAGGTCGGACAGGTTCACCCTGAGCAGCTTGGCGGCCACGGTGCCCGCCGGGTTTTCCGGCAGGAAGTGGACGCCGGCGACCATGGTGTCGGTGGTCACCACCAGGCGGCGGCCGGGCTCGATCGCCAGCACGGCGGCGTCGTCGGTAAGCGCGAAAGCGCCGGGCTCGGCGGCGGAAAGCGGAGCGAAGTGACGGGCGATGAGCTCGAACTCACGGTTCTTGCGTTGTCTGCCCACCCTTGGTCTCCTCCATTTCCCGGGGCCGCAGGGTGCGGGCCAGGCGGTCGAGAACGCCGTTGACAAGGCCGGTTTCGGCGCCGGCGAAGAAGGCATGGGCCACCTCCAGGTACTCGTTGATGACGACCCGGGGCGGAATGTCGCCGCGCACCAGCAGCTCATACGTGCCGGCCCTGAGAATGGCCCTCAGCACCACCTCCAGGCGTTCCAGGGTCCACTTCTCCGACAACGCGGCTCCGATCATGCCGTCCAGTTCCTCGCGGCGGCCGGCGACACCACGTACCAGGTCGGCCAACAACTCGCCGTCGGGCTCGGCCAGGTCCGCCGCCGCGCCGTTCTCACCGTTCACCTTCCAGCGGTCCTGGAGAAAGGCGCCGAGGATGGGATCGGCGGCCGCTCCCGCCATGTCCATCTCGTAGAGGGCCTGGACCGCGGCCAGCCGGGCGGCGCTGCGCCGGCGGCCGGCGGACGCCCTTCCCTTCCCGCCCCCGGCCGTCTTCACGCCGGCATTCATTGGACCACGAGACGAAGCGTTTTCTTGAGGTCCATCATGCGCAGGCACGTCCTGGCCGCGGTGGCGCCCTTGTTCGCCTGATCCACGGCGGCCCGGGCCCGGGCCTGCTCGTGCGTGTCGCAGGTGAGGATGCCGAAACCGAGGGCCACGGTGTAGGTCACCGACAGGTCCATGAGCGCCCGGCTGGCCTCGCGGCAAATGTGTTCGTAGTGGTCGGTCTCGCCGCGGATGACGCAGCCGAGCGCGATGAAGCCCGCGTAGCGCGCCGGTCCCGAACCAAGCTCCATGGCGCGCAGGGCGAAGCGCACGCCCGCCGGCACCTCGAAGGCCCCCGGTACGGGAAGGCGTTCGTAGGACACCCCCTCCTGGTCGAGGACCGCCGTGGCGCCCTTCGCCAGCTCGTCCGCGATGTCACTGTAGAACCGGCCTTCGACGATGAGCACGTGGGACCGCGTGGTCATTGTTCAATCCTTTGGTGCCGGGATGGGCCGCTGCTCGACGACGCTCAGACCGTAGCCCTCGAGGCCGATGATGGTGCGCTTGGTGTTGGATAACAAGATCATCTCGCTGACACCGAGATCGAGCAAAATCTGGGCCCCGACACCGTAATCGCGCAGCTCTCCGGCCGGCGGCCCGTCCTTGCCCGGCGTACCCCGCAGCCGGTCGGACAGGCTGGTCCGGCGCGGTTCTCGGATGAGCACGATAACGCCGCGTCCTTCCTTTTCGACCATGCGCATGGCCTGATGGAGATCCTCGGCCTTGCCGGAACCGGTGTCGCCGAGCACGTCCTCGAGGACGTTCAGGGCGTGCATGCGCACGACCACCGGACCGTCCGTCGACAGGTCGCCCTTGACCAGGGCGATGTGCTCGGCGTACGCGGTCCGGTTGACGTACAGGAACATCTTGAACGCGCCGCCGTAAACGCTGTTCAGGGTCGTTTCGAGGGTGCGTTCGACAATGCGGTCGTGGCGCAGCCGGTAGGCGATGAGACTGGCGATGGTGGCGATCTTGAGGCCGTGGGAGCGGGCGAACAAGACCAGGTCCGGCAGGCGGGCCATGGTGCCGTCTTCGTTCATGATCTCGCAAATCACCCCGGAAGGGTTGAGCCCCGCCAGGCGGGCGATGTCCACCGCCGCTTCGGTGTGGCCCGTGCGCACCAGCACGCCGCCGTCGCGCGCCTCCAGGGGAAACACATGGCCGGGGCAGACAATGTCGTCGGCCCCCTTGGTCGGGTCGATGGCGCAGGCGATGGTGCGCGCCCGGTCGGACGCCGATATGCCGGTGGTCACCCCCTCCCGCGCTTCGATGGAGACGGTGAAGGCGGTTTGATGGCGCGAGGTGTTTTCGCGGGCCATCAACGGCAGGCCCAGCTCGCGGACGCGCTCCGCGGTCAGGGAAAGACAGATCAGGCCGCGGCCGTGCTTGGCCATGAAGTTGACGGAGTCGGGCGTCGCCATCTGCGCGGGCACGATCAGGTCTCCTTCATTCTCGCGCGTCTCGTCGTCGACGAGAATGAACATCCGGCCGTTGCGGGCGTCCTCGATGATATCCTCGATGGACGCCAGGTGGTCGCGGTGGGCCACGGCTATTCCTTTCCCAGAAGCCGCGCAACATACCGCGCCACCATGTCGATTTCCAGATTCACCGCACGGCCCGCCTCAAGGGTGCCAAGGGTGGTCACGGCGCGGGTGTGGGGGATGACGGTGACGGCGAAACGGTCCTCGACGATCTCGTTGACGGTCAGGGAGACTCCGTCGACGGCCACCGATCCCTTGGCGGCGATATAGCGCATCAGGTGGTCCGGCGCCGCGATGGCGAGCCCAAGGGATTCCCCGTCCGGCGCCACCTCGGCGACCCGGGCAACGCCGTCCACATGGCCGAGCACCATGTGGCCGCCCAACGGGTCGCCGACCTTGAGGGCCTGCTCGAGATTGACCGGCGTGCCCGCCTCCCAGCCGCCGAGAATGGTTCTGGAGAGCGTCTCCGCCGTGGCCGACGTGGCGAACCAGCCGGCGCCCTTGTCGATCACCGTCATGCAGACGCCGGCGCAGCAGATGGAGGCGCCGACGGCGATGGCGTCGGTATCGTACCGGGTCGCGAATTCGATGCGCTTATCCCTGTCGCCGCCGATGGCGCGCACGTGGCCCATGTCGGTGATCAATCCGGTGAACATGATTTCGCCTCAGGTTTCGCGGCAATAGGTCTCCACCATGTCCGGCCCCGCCTCCACCACGGCGGAGCGCGCGAACGCCGGGGCATCGGACAGCGCGTCGACGCCGAAGGCCGCGGCGGCCGGAACGCCGTCGCCGCCGAAGAGAAGCGGGGCCCGGAACCAGGCCAGCCGGTCGACGAGGTCGCCGCGCAGCAGTTCCGCCGCCAGCACGCCGCCGCCCTCGACAAGGACGCGGGTCAGGCCCCGGGAGGCGAGCTCGCCGGCTATCCAGCGCACCGACGGGCGGCCCCGGGCATCCGCGTCGGCCTCGATCACGGTCACGCCCAGCGCCGCGAATGCGTCGCGCCTGTCCGCGTTGCCGCCCTTTGCCGTGATCAGCCAGGTCGGCGTCTGGCGCGCCGTTTCCACAAGCCGGCTGGTGAGGGGCAGGCGCATGCGGCTGTCGGCCACGATGCGCACCGGCGAGCGGTCCTCCAGGCCGGGCAGGCGGCAGGTGAGCACGGGGTCGTCGGCGAGGGCCGTGCCGATGCCGATCATCACCGCGTCGTGGTCGGCGCGCAGGCGGTGGGCCCAGGCCCGGGCCGCCTCGCCCGTGATCCACCGGCTGTCGCCCCCGTGGGTGGCGATGCGCCCATCCAGGGTTGTCGCCGTCTTGAGGGTGAACAGCGGCCGGCCTTCCTTGACGCGCAGGAAAAACCCGGCGTTGACCTCGCCGGCCTCCGCCGCGCAGACACCGTCGGTGACGGCGACGCCGGCGTCGCGAAGCCGCGCCATTCCCTGGCCCGAAACCATGGGATCGGGGTCTTCCAGGGCAATCACGGCGCCGACCACCCCCGCCGCGGCAAGGGCCTTGGAACAGGGCGGCGTCTGGCCGTAGTGGGCACAGGGCTCGAGGGTGACATAGGCGGTGGCGCCCGCGGCCCCGTCGCCGGCGCGGCGCAGGGCCTCGGTTTCGGCGTGGGGGCGGCCGCCCGGCTGGGTCCAGCCGCGTCCCACCACGCGGCCGTCGCGTACCAGCACGCAACCGACGGCCGGATTGGGCCACACGGCGCCCAGCCCGCGCCGCGCCAGGGTCAGGGCTGCGCGCATGTGATGGATGTCGTTGGCGTCAGCCGTCGTCGCCACCCAGTTTTCCCACGAAGTCCTCGAAGTCCTTGGCCTCGCGGAAGTTGCGATAGACCGAAGCGAAGCGCACGTAGGCCACCTTGTCCAGGTCGGCCAGGTAGTCCATCACCATCTCGCCGACCACCTTGGTCGGAATCTCGCTCTCGCCGAGGGTCTCCAGGCGCCGCTGGATGCTGTTGACGATGCGTTCGATGCGGTCGTCTTCCACCGGCCGCTTGCGCAACGCGATCCTCAGCGAGCGCATCAATTTCTCGCGGTCGAACAGGACCTTCTCGCCGTCCTTCTTGATGACGGAAAGCTCGCGCAGCTGGACCCGCTCGAAGGTGGTGAAACGGGATCCGCACTCGGGACAGTAGCGCCGCCGCCGGATGGTGGCGTTCTCCTCCGTCGGACGCGAGTCCTTGACCTGGGTGTCACCGTGGCCGCAAAAAGGACAGCGCATGGTTTTTGGTCCTCCCCCTCCCCTGTTGTCGTCCGGTCACGCGTTCGGATAGACCGGAAACCGCCGGCACAAGTCCGCGACTTTTTCCCGCGCCGCGCCTTCGGCGGCGCCGTTGTCGCCGGGATCGGCGGCAAGGTGCTCCAGCACGTCGCTGATCAACTGGCCGACCTGACGGAATTCGCCCGGCCCGAAGCCGCGCGTGGTTCCCGCGGGCGTTCCCAAGCGAATGCCCGAGGTGACCGTCGGCTTGGTCGGGTCGAACGGAACGCCGTTCTTGTTGCATATGACGTGGGCGCACTCCAGGCTGGCCTCGGCGACCCTGCCGGTAAGCGCCTTGGGCCTCAGATCGACCAGCAACAAGTGGGTGTCCGTGCCCCCCGACACGATATCGAAGCCGCGCTCCAGAAGAACCGAGGCGAGGACCTTGGCGTTCTCCACCGTGGTCTTGGCGTAGGACTGGAACTCGGCACGCAGGGCCTCGCCGAAGGCCACCGCCTTGGCCGCGATCACGTGCATCAACGGGCCGCCCTGGAGGCCCGGGAAAACGGCGGAGTCCATCTTCCTGGCGATCTCGGGGTCGTTGCTGAGGATCAGGCCGCCGCGCGGCCCGCGCAGGGTCTTGTGCGTCGTGCTGGTGACCACGTGGGCGTGGGGCAGCGGGCTGGGATGAACGCCGGCGCACACCAGGCCGGCGATGTGGGCCATGTCCACCATCAGGTACGCCCCCACCGCGTCGGCGATGGCGCGGAACCGTTCGAAATCGAGGATCCGCGGGTAGGCCGAGCCGCCGGCGATGATCAGCCTCGGCCGGTGTTCCCCGGCCAGGCGTTCGACCTGGTCATAGTCGATCAGGCCGTCCTCACCGCCGACGCCGTACTGGACGGCGTTGAACCACCGGCCCGATTGCGAAGGCGGCGCGCCGTGGGTCAGATGTCCGCCGGCGGCGAGCGACAAGCCCATGATCGTGTCGCCGGGCCGCAGCAGCGCCATCGATACCGCCCCGTTGGCCTGGGCGCCGGAATGGGGCTGGACGTTGGCGAATGCGCAGTCGAACAATGTTTTCACCCGCTCGATGGCCAGGGATTCGGCCACGTCGACGAACCCGCACCCGCCGTAATAGCGGTGCCCGGGATAGCCTTCGGCATATTTGTTGGTCATCACCCCGCCCTGGGCATCGAGCACGGCGCGCGAAACGATGTTTTCCGAGGCGATCAGTTCGATATGGTCCTGCTGGCGTCTCAGCTCGCCCTGGATGGCGGCGTGGACATCCGGGTCCCTGTCGGCCAGGGGCTCGCTGAAGAACCGGTCATGGAGTTCGGAGGAATTTTCGGCATCGGCGGCAAACATCAACGGTGGTCCTTCCTTTGCATCATTGGGGATGGGACAGTTTTTCGACCCGGCGGGCGTGGCGGCCGCCTTCGAATTCGGTTTCCAGGAACACCCGCAGGCAATCGCGCGCCGTATCGGCGGCCATCGTCCGCCCGGAGAAACAGATGACGTTGGCGTCGTTGTGCCGGCGCGCCAGGCGCGCATCTTCGACGTCATGGGTCAACGCGGCACGGATTTCAGGGGTGCGGTTGGCGGCGATGCTGACACCGATGCCGCTTCCGCAGATCAATACCCCGCGCCCCGCCCTGCCGTCCTTCACGGCGGCGGCCAGGGCGTAGCCGAAGTCCGGATAATCGACCGACTCGGGGCTGTCGGTGCCAAGGTCCAGTACGCTGAAACCCTGCTCCGTGAGGTCATTTTTGAGCACGGACTTAAGCTCCAGCCCGGCGTGATCACTGGCGATGGCGATGGTGTTCCGTGGCATGACGCGTGCGTTTTTTTTGGTGGACCGAACGGACCCGCTAAGTTTTCTGCTAGATACCATATTTTCCCGCTGGATACCATATATCGAATTGCCATACCAGCCTGCCACAAGTTGTCGCGTCGCGCCTGTGGCCGGCGTCCCATCGGGGCGAGACCGGCAGTAGCACAGTATCGGCAAACAGAACCCGGCCCTTGGGCAAATGGAGCGCCTGCCGGTCGCCTTGGCACGACCCTCCGGTAGCGCGCCAAAAGGGACAACGTCGTCCCGGGGATTTATCCCGCATTGCCCAGATAACCCTGTGATTTGACGACAGCGCACCCGGATTCTGGTATAAGAATCATTACGTTATAGGCAGACTTGGGGTGTTGATATGGCTCACCCGATGGGTGAATCGAAAGAGGGGGTTCTGAGGCTGTATTTTGACCGTTGCTTGAAGCTTGAGTTCCACGGTTCCAAGGTCACTTCCGACGCTGGGTTGTTGCCGTACCGGG
>JACZWD010000116.1 GCA_022572335.1 Pseudomonadota bacterium | reverse complement strand
GCCGCCCGCACCGTCGATGACCTCTGGGTTGCCGTCGCCGAGGCCATCGAGCTCTTCCCTCCAGAAGAATGTGCAAACTTCTTCGCCAATTCAGGGTATGAACTAAATTGATCGGAAAATGCTCTAGGTGCGTAGTACGGGAGCGGCCTGGCCCGAGGGCCGCCGTGCGGGCGATGGGCCTGTACGGCCCGCCGACCCGGCGACCGGGAGAGAGGTGCGATGATCACCAGGCGGGACTTCGTCGGGCTTGCCCTGGCGGCGGGCGGGCTGTTGGCCGCCCGGCCGGTCTCGGCGGAAAACCCCATCGCCCCGCCGGAGATGGGCGACGACGGGCTGTACATACAGCCGTGGTTCATCCACACGTTTCTCGATTTCCGGGAAGACCTGATCGCCGCCGAGCGCCACGGCAAGCGGTTCGCGGTGGTCTGGGAACAGAAGGGCTGTTCGGCCTGCAAGCGCCTGCACTTGGTCAATTTCCGGGTGCCCGAGGTACGCGATTTCGTCAGGGACAATTTCGATCTCCTCCAGCTTGATGTTCACGGGTCGCGTGCGGTGACGGATTTCGACGGCACGGCCCTGGAGGAGCGCCAGCTGGCGCGCAGGTACCACGTGCTCTACACGCCGACGATACAGTTCTTCCCCGACGGCCTGGACGAATTCAAGGGCCGCAGCGGCAAGGACCTGGAGGTCGCGCGGATGCCCGGATACCTGCCCCCGCCGGCGTTCCTGACCATGTTCCGGTTTGTCCGGGAAAAGGCCTACGAGCGCCTCCGGTTCCAGGAATACGTCGATCGCACGTCCGTCTGATCAATTTTCGCGGCCTGTTATGCCGTTGATTCTATTACGTTTTATTCCTTATCCGTTCCCTTTAACCGCTATCGCAACATTGACACCGCCGCCTTCGTCCCATACCCATGTGCCTATAATGGATGACCACGCGCCGATCATGGACGACCACATGGCCGAAAAGGCCCGGGAGGCGACCGTCTTCCTCAAGGCCATCGCCAATGAGAACCGGCTGCTGATCCTGTGTCACCTGGCCATGGGCGAAAAATCGGTGACCGAGTTGGAGCACCTCCTTGGGATACGCCAGCCGACGTTGTCCCAGCAACTGGCCCGCCTGCGGGCGGAAAACCTGGTGAAAACCCGGCGCGAAGCAAAGACGATTTACTATTCTCTTTCCAGTACGGAGGCGGTCCTCGTCATCCAGCTTTTGTACAAGCTGTTCTGCGCGCCGGAGGAAGGCCCGGTCATCACGCTGTCGAGGGAAATGGCGCCCGCCGAGTGACGGTTCGCGGGGGTCCATCGATTGCCGTCCGTCGCAGTGCGGGCTTTGGCTAATTTCCTGCCGTGCGCCAGTCTCGCCGTCAAGGTCGGCTTTCCCCTTCAAATGCGGACAAAACACACGAAGGCTGCGACAGTCGGGGGCTGGCTACAGGCTGACCTCCGGCGGGCCACGTCACGACGTCCGCTCCTTCCCCTAAAACGGAATTGGCGGGTTTCGTGACGATCGGCTCGTGTCAGTTGCACCTTCCCGACTGCGCGGTTTTGACCGGGACCTGATCCGCCGAGAGCATTATGGCCAGCGGCCATGTGACAGCGCCGCACGAACAGGCCGGACACAGGGCGGCACCGACCGGCTCTGCATCTCCGTCCAAAAATCCCTTGCCAACGGGGAGCCGTCCACACAGGGGGCTAGGCCGGCAACCGTATTGCGCCGGGGCGCCGCGCGGCGTATCACACCCATGGTAGCGGCGTTTAATTTTGCCCAAGGGGCGGAGCCCCGGAACATCCGACAGCGATTGAAGAGAGGCCCATGCCACGCACAGACGAAGAGCGACAAAAGGCGGACCTGATCGCCACGGTGGTGCGCAAGGCGCGCAGACGGTTTACAGGCGACAGGCGGGCGGCGGCCGACCGGTTCCTCTCCCAATACTACCGGCACGTGCCGCCCCACGATCTCGTGGAGCACAGCCCGGACACCCTGTTCGGCGCCGCACTGGCGCACTGGAAATTGGGGACAACCCGTATCCCCGGCAAATCCTCGGTGCGCGTCTACAATCCTTCCGTGAAAACGGACGGCTGGCGGGCGGACCACACGGTGGTCGAAATCGTCACCGACGACATGCCGTTCCTGGTCGATTCCGTTACCGCCGAGCTCAATCGCCAGGGGCTGGCCGTTCACCTGATCATCCATCCGATCCTCAAGGTGCGCCGGGGCCGGGCCGGAAGGCTTGCGGAGGTCCTGCAGGCGGAAGAGTCCGGGACCGGAGTCGGCGCCGAATCCTTCATGCATTTCGAGGTCACCGGGCAATCCGGCGAACGGCTGGCCGGGATTGCCGCCTCCGTGGAGGCGGTGATCAACGATGTCCGTGCCGCCGTCGAGGACTGGCGGCCCATTCGTAACACGATGGCGGCGATCATCGAGGAACTGGAGTCGCCGCCGGCGAACGTCCCGGCGGAGGACGCGGCCGAGGTGCGGGATTTCCTGCGCTGGATCCACGACGATCATTTCACGTTTCTCGGTTACCGCGAATACCTGATCAAGGGCGGCGGCGAACGCGCCACCGTTTCGGTAAACCGCAAGGCGGGCCTGGGCATCCTGCGCGATCCCGAATTCCTGGTTTTCAGGGAGTTGCACAACCTGGCCTCCATGCCGCCCGACATGCGCGCCTTCGTCAGCCGGCCCGAGCTGTTGATGGTCACCAAGACCAACCGCAAGTCCACCGTCCACCGCGCGGTCCACATGGATTCCATCGGGATCAAGCGCCTCGACGCCCAGGGCAGGGTGGTCAGCCAGCGCATGTTCGTCGGCCTGTTCACGTCCACCGCCTATCACCTGAGCGCCCGCGACATTCCGCTGCTGCGCCGCAAGCTGCACAAAACCTGCGCGCGGGCCGGCTTCGAGCCGGCCGGCCATGACGGCAAGGCCCTGCTCAATATCTTAGAAACCTTTCCCCGCGACGAACTGTTCCAGATCTCCGAAGACCAGCTTTTCCACACCGCCCTGGGCATCCTGCACCTTCAGGACCGCCAGAGGGTGGCCCTGTTCCTGCGCCGGGACGATTTCGAACGGTTCATCTCGTGCCTCGTGTACGTGCCGCGCGACCGCTACACGACGGCGCTCAGGGAGCGCGCCCAAAAGATCCTGGAAAACGCCTTCGCCGGCGAAATCACGGCCTTCACCACCCTGCTTGGCGATGCCCCCTTGGCGCGGGTGCACATGATCATCCGTACCACGGCGGGCCGGATTCCCGACTACGACGCGGAAAAGATCGAGGCCGATCTGATCGAGGCGGCGCGTTCGTGGACCGACCATCTCTCCAATGCGCTGATCGCCGCATGCGGCGAGGAGAAGGGCCTGACCCTTTACCGGCGGTACGAAGACGCCTTCCCCCTGGGCTACCGCGAGCGGCTCGACGCCACCGAGGCGGTCGCCGACATCGCCGTGATCGAGGAAACCCTGGACAGCGGCGAGCTCGGCATGAGCCTGTACAGGCCCCCGGGGGCGGCCGACAACCAGTTGCGGTTCAAGGTCTATCATCCTCACCAGGCGATCCCCCTGTCCCATGTTCTGCCCATGCTCGAGCACATGGGTCTGATGGTGGTGGACGAGATTCCCGACGCCGTGCGTCCCCGGGACGGCGGCGCCGACGTGGTGATGATTCACGATTTCGGGCTCGAGACCCGCAACGGCGCCGCGGTGAACCTGGGTGCCATCCGCGGGAACTTTCACGACACCTTCCACCGGGTCTGGCGCGGCGAGGTGGAGAGCGACGGTTTCAACGGCCTGGTGCTGAGCGCCGGGCTCGCCTGGCGCGAGGTGGTCATCCTCCGCGCCTATTGCAAATATCTGCGCCAGGCGGGTATCGCGTTTTCCCAGGCCTACATGGAGCAGACCCTGGCCAACAACCCGACCCTGACCCGCCAGATCGTCGCCCTGTTCCAGACCATGTTCGACCCGGCGCGGGCCAATGGGGCCGAGGCGCGCGCCGCCAGGATCCTGAAGGCGCTGAACGACGGCCTGGATTCGGTGGACAGCGCGGATGAAGACCGCATCCTGCGCCGCTTCATCAACCTGGTGGACTCCACGTTGCGCACCAACTACTTCCAGCGCACCAAGGACGGCGCGCACAAGCCATACGTATCGTTCAAGCTCGACAGCCGCAAAGTGGAGGACCTGCCGCTGCCGCGGCCCCTGCGCGAGATCTTCGTCTACAGCCCGCGCATGGAAGGGATCCATCTGCGCTTCGGAAAGGTGGCGCGCGGCGGCCTTCGCTGGTCCGACCGGCGCGAGGACTTCCGCACCGAGATCCTGGGGCTGGTCAAGGCGCAACAGGTCAAGAACGCGGTCATCGTGCCGGTGGGCTCGAAGGGCGGCTTCGTCGTCAAGCGGCCGCCGGCCGGCGGCGACCGCGACGCGATCCAGAACGAAGGCATCGCCTGTTACAAGACCCTCATTTTCGGCATGCTCGACATCACCGACAACCTGAAAGGGACCAAGGTGGTGCCGCCCGCCGACGTGGTGCGCCGCGACGACGACGACCCCTACCTGGTGGTCGCCGCGGACAAGGGCACGGCCACCTTTTCCGACATCGCCAACCAGGTGTCCGCCGACTACGGCTTCTGGCTCGGCGACGCCTTTGCGTCGGGCGGCAGCCAGGGCTACGACCACAAGAAGATGGGAATCACCGCCCGCGGCGTCTGGGAATCGGTGAAACGGCACTTCCGCGAGATGGGTGCCGACACGCAAGCGGAGGACTTCACGGTGGTTGGAGTCGGCGACATGTCGGGCGACGTGTTCGGCAACGGCATGCTGCTTTCGCCCCACATCAAGCTGGTGGGGGCGTTCAATCACCTGCACATCTTCGTCGACCCCAACCCTGATCCGGCCAAAAGCCTGGCCGAGCGCGAACGGCTGTTCGCCTTGCCGCGCTCGGGCTGGAACGACTACGATCGCAAGCTGCTGTCCAGGGGCGGCGCCGTCTTCGAGCGCCGCGCCAAGTCCCTGAAACTGTCGTCCCCGATCAAGAAACGCTTCGGCATTTCCAAGGACAAGGTTACCCCCAACGAGCTGATCCGGGCGCTGCTCGGCGCCGAGGTGGACCTGCTCTGGTTCGGGGGCATCGGCACCTACGTCAAGGCGACCCACGAATCCCACGCCGAAGTCGGCGACCGCGCCAACGACGTCACCCGTATCAATGCGTCGAGCCTGCGCTGCCGCGTCATCGGCGAAGGGGCCAACCTCGGCGTGACCCAGCGCGCCCGCGTCGAGTACGCCCTGGCGGGCGGACGCCTGAACACGGATGCCATCGACAATTCGGGCGGCGTCGACTGCTCCGACCACGAGGTCAACATCAAGATCCTTCTCGATTCGGCGGTCGCCAAAGGCGAGTTGTCCGAAAAACAAAGGAACGCGTTGTTGGCCCGGATGACCGACGAAGTGGCCGAACTCGTGCTGACCCACAACTATCTGCAGACCCAGGCGATGAGCCTGGTCCGCGCCAAGGGCGTCGATGTCCTCGACGACCAGGTGCGCCTGATGCGCATGCTGGAAAGGACGGGGCGGCTGGACAGGGCGGTGGAGTTCATGCCCGACGACGAAACCCTGGAAGAGCGGGCGCAAAACAAACTCGGGCTGACCCGGCCGGAAATCGCCGTGCTCATGTCCTACAGCAAGATCTGGCTGTATGACGAGATCCTGGACTCCGACATGCCCGACGATGCCCAACTGGCCGAGGACCTGGTCACCTATTTCCCGCGGCCGGTCCACGACAGACTCAAGACCGGTATCGCGCGGCACCGGCTGCGCCGCGAGATCATCGCCACCCGTGTCACCAATTCCATGATCAACCGGGTCGGCGGCACCTTCGTCACCGAGTTCATGGAAAAGACGGGCATGGCGGCGCCCGACATCGCCCGCGCCTACACCATCTCGCGCCAGGTCTTCGCCTTCCGCGGGCTGTGGGAGGCCATCGCGAGCCTGGACACCAAGGTGCCGGCGGCCGTGCAAACCACCATGACGCTGGACATCAACCACCTGATCGAGTGGACGACCTTGTGGTTCCTGCGCCACGGCGAGCGGCGGCTGGACATCGGCGGGCACGTGGCCAGGTACAAAGAAGGCATCGCCACCCTGGCGGAATCCCTGGACAAGGTCCTGCCGCCCCACTACCTGGACGACCTTCGGACCCGGGGGAAGCCGTACCTGGACCAGGGCGTGCCCGAGGACCTGGCCCTGCGCATCGCCGGACTGGTGAACCTGTTCTCGGGCTGCGACATCGTGCGCCTCGCCCGCCGCCGCAAATTGCCCGTGCCCCAGGTGGCCAAGCTGTATTTCGCCGTCGGCACCCGGTTCAGGCTGGGGCGGCTGCGCGCCGCGTCGGGCGGGCTGGAGTCCGAAACCCACTGGCAGAAGCTGGCGGTGGCGGCGCTCATCGAGGAGATCTACGGCCACCAACTGGCGTTGACCAACCAGGTCCTCGACTTCTCCGACGGCGCGACGGCGCCCGCACAGGCCATCGACGCCTGGATCGACAAGAATCACGCGGCCGTCGAACGAACCGAGCAGCTCCTGTCCGAGCTGCGCTCGATCGCCGTCACCGATATCTCCATGGTCGCCGTGGCCAGCCGCCAGCTACGCGCCCTGGCCGATCCCCGGCGTCATTCGTGACGGTCGTGTGACGGTGGCCGGGAATCCCAGCAACGCCGATCATCCCGAAACGGAAGGGCGCGGAGGTTCGCCCCGCGCCCTTGTCTCCTGGTGCCTGTTCGATTGGGCCAATTCGGCCTTTCCCACCGTCGTCACCACCTTCGTGTTCGCCGCCTACTTCACCCAGGCGGTGGCCGCCGACGAGATAACCGGCACCAGCCAATGGGGGTACACCATCAGCATCGCCGCCTTGGTCGTCGCCGTGATCGGCCCGGTCTTGGGCGCCATCGCCGACAAGGGTGGCCGGCGTAAACCCTGGATCGCCGTTTTCACCGTCCTTTGCGTCGTCGCCTCGGCGCTCCTGTGGTTCACCCGGCCCGATCCGGCCGACGTGCCGTGGGCCCTCGTTTTCGTCGGACTGGCGACCATCGGTTTCGAAATGGGCGTGGTGTTCTACAACGCCATGCTGCCCGACCTCGCCCCGAGGCGCATGATCGGGCGGATTTCGGGATGGGGATGGGGGCTGGGCTATGGCGGCGGGCTGGCCTGTCTGGTGGTGGCGCTTTTCGCCTTCGTCCAGGCGGAACCCCCGGTGTTCGGCCTCGACAAGGAGGCGCTCGAACATGTGCGCATCACACCCGTCCTCGCCGCCGCATGGTTCGCGGTATTTTCCCTGCCCCTGTTTTTCGCAACCCCGGACAAGGCGGCGAGCGGGCTGGATGTCCGCGCGGCGGTACGCCAGGGAATCGCCGAGCTGATCGCCACCCTCCGCCGCATCCGCGAATTCGCCGACATCGCCCGCTACCTTCTTGCCAACATGATCTATACCGACGGCCTCAACACGCTGTTCGCCTTCGGCGGCATTTACGCCGCCGGCACCTTCGGCATGGAAACCGCGGAAGTCATCCAGTTCGGCATCGCCATCAACGTGACGGCGGGGCTCGGCGCCGCCGCCTTCGCCTGGGTCGACGACTGGATCGGGCCCAAGCGCACCATCTTGATCTCTCTCGCCGCCCTGACCGTCCTCGGCACGGCTTTGCTGGTCATCGAATCGAAGACCCTGTTCTGGGTGTTCGGCCTGTCCCTGGGTCTTTTCGTCGGCCCGGCGCAGGCGGCGAGCCGTTCGCTGATGGCCCACCTGGCGCCGGCCGAACTGAGGACCGAGATGTTCGGGCTGTACGCGTTCTCGGGTAAGGCGACGGCGTTTCTCGGCCCGGCACTGTTCGCCCTCGGCACCGACATTTTCGACAGCCAGCGGGCCGGCATGGCCACTATCGTGGTCTTTTTCGTCGTCGGAATGATCCTGCTGTGGCGGGTTCCCGACGTCCGCCGTTGAACCCGGACGAAGTTTGGACCAGAATCGCCCCGACAGGAATCACGGGACCGTCCGATGACCTTTCCAGACCGCAAATACGCCGATATCGCCGCCTTCAGCGACGACTACTTCGACAGAGAGCGCGCCGCCGCCCGCTCCGTCGACCGCGGCAAACTGGCCGAGGCGGCGCGCCTGCTCGACGACGTGTACCAGCGCGGCGCCACCCTGTTCGTCTGCGGCAACGGCGGCTCGGCGGCCATCGCCAACACGTTCGTCTGCGACCACGCCAAGCTGATCCAGACCGACACCGCGGTCATCCCCCGCGTCGTCTCGCTGAGCGCCAACATCTCCATGATGACGGCCATCGCCAACGACCTCAGCTATGACGATATTTTCGTCTACCCCCTGCGTACCGCGGCCCGCCCCGGCGACGCCCTGCTCACCATCAGCGCCTCGGGCGATTCCGAGAACGTGGTCCTGGCCGCCCGCTGGGCGCGCG
>JACZWD010000115.1 GCA_022572335.1 Pseudomonadota bacterium | reverse complement strand
CAACGTCTGTGAGGGTAAGGTGACGTTCAAGGCCGTGGCCGAGGACCTGGGCCATGAATACGTGGACCCGCTGACGGCGCTGGGCGGCTGAACGTCGGTCCGCCCCCCGGGGGTCGCGGGGGCGCCCCCCGCATACGGTGTCGGGGGGACACCCCCCGGTGGCCCCCCGGGGGCCGCGGGGGCGCCCCCCGCATACGGTGTCGGGGGGACACCCCCCGGTGGCCCCCCGGGGCGTCGGGATCGCTTGCCGATGGGCCCCGCATCGCCCGCGCGTCCCCTCCTGCCGAGGGAACGGGAAACGCGATCGTATGGTACGCGAAATCGTGCAAGTGAGTACTGGTACCCTTTGTCCCCGGCGAACGGTAGGGTCCGGTCCCGGACGAGTCAAGAAACCGATCCCGGCCCCGGGACGGCGAAATGCCGGCGACCCACCTTGGCCATCAGGGCTTGCGGCGGGAAAAGCGAAGGTCCGGAAGCGGCGCCCGCAAGCCGACGGTGAAATACAGCCACAGGCTGACCGTCAACGGCAGGAGGCTGCCGGTCATCAGGGAAAAGTTTGATTCCTGGAAGAACAGCGGCAGCAGAATGGTTGCCCCGGTGACGAATTCCAGGGCCGTCATGCCGGGACGGGCAAGAAACCGTTCGAGGAACCCGAACACCAGGCCGACCAGGGCCATGCCCAGGATGACGCCGGCGCGGCCGAAGTTGGCGTACATCTCCGTGATCCACGGGAGGTTGAACGACAACTGGCGCTCGGTCTCGGCCAATACCCCGTAGCGCCGGCCGAAGGCGTTGCCGGTCCGCTCCTCCGGCTTGCCGGGCCAGACGGCGCGGGGGATCATGCTGGTGAAAAGGGGCTTATAGGTTTCGCCTCCCCAGTAGGGCACCGGGTCCGGCGTCTTGTCCACCACGTGGGTCAACGTAAGGATGAGGGAGACGCGCCAGAGCAGGCCCTTCGTTTCCCGATCGAATCGTTGCCGGTCCACCGAACCGTAGGTTAACCCCACCGCGCGGACGTACGTCTGCGCCTTTTCCAGCATCGTCATCCCTTGTCCCGCGGCTCCCCAGGCCTGCCCGCGGTAATAGGTCAAGGTCGGGTAGGCCACCAGGAAGAAGACCGGGATCGCGACAATCACCAGCCATGGCGGACGCCCGCGCACATGGAGATAGAGGACGACGAAGAAGACTGCGAACATCAAAATGGGTGTCAGAAATCCGGTCGTCAGCAGGGCGAGAAACCCCAGCGGCAACAGGACAAGCAAGACCACGATCGCCTGCCATCGGGGCAATTCACCGCGGCACCACAACAGGTAAAACATGCCGAAGGCGAGGTAGCCCACCGGCTGCAGGAACTGCCCGACCGACGGCAGGGACCGCACCACGGGGGAATACAGGTATGCCAAGTACCCCGCGGCGAGGGCCCATAGCAGAAGCCGCAACCTGCCGGCTGAAAATGCGCGCGGCAGCCTGAGGTGGGGGATGGCCCGCCAAATCGTGCGCTTGGACCCGGCGTATGCCGCCAGCATCAGGGCCATCCCGCCGATAACCAGGGCCTGGGCTTCCAGGCTGATGGCATCGACGTATCCGTCGCCGAAGAAATGGATCGTTCCCGTTTCGGGATCGCGCAGGCGAAAGGCGAAGAAGGCGGGCAGGCCGAAAAACACCGCGTAGAACAGACCGCTCAGGGGCATCAACGGGAACGGGGGCCGTTCCTCCGGCGTCTGGCGCAGGTACAGAAACACCGGAACCAGGCCCAGCCAGATGATCACCAGGGCAAGCAGCGCCGTGACCGCGGGCAGGGTTTCGTCGCGCAGCAGGAAAAGGGCGACACCGGCGACGCCAACGCCGGCCACGCCGGCGGCAAATTGCCGGTTTGGGTGGGACGATCCGGAAGACGCCAAGGCGGGGTTTCTTTCTTACACGAAGAACAGCCATAAAGATCGCATCGCCTGCGAGTATATTTCCCGGCACGATGTTGACGCAATGCCGGGTTCGCGGCCCTCGCGCAGACCGCGAAATTGCGGGTCCTCCGGTCCTGCGTGTTCGCCAACAGCCAGCCGGTGGGGATTTCGCGGAACCTGTGGCGAGCCGAACTTACACGGTATGACCCGTATCATCGTCTCCCGTCGTTCTGTCGTGCGTCGGGAAGGGTGGTCGAACCGGGAAAGATCACGTTATCGACCGGGGATCTTCTCCATGAGGTAGAGGCATCGGTCTCTTCCCGGAATCGGAAAGCGGCGCCGAATTTCCCATCGTATTTGTTGGCTGTACGCCACGAGTGGTCGGCCGAGATGATCACGGCCGTCGCGTCCCATAAACCGGCGGCCTCCATCCCCTTCCACACCTCGGCGAGGACCCCGTCCGTAAGTTCAAGATTGTCCAGATACCCGATATCCGGGTCGGCACCAGGATCGTTGGTATCCTTGAAGCGATTGTATATGAACGGCTCGTGCGGCATTCGCAGGTGCGCGTAGACAAGGTGGAAACGCGGATCGCTGGCCGTTGCCGCAAGGTCCTGGATCAGACGCTTGAACCGTTCGATGTGGTTCAGATTGGCGTTTACGAACCGATTGCGTCCCTGGATTAACCGGTCAACCTGCTGCCATCCTTGTCGAGCAATGGTGCCCATTCTCGTAAGGACGTTGTCGTCCTTTCCCTTCCACCACCCATCGACGTTCCAACACTGGCTGATCAGTGTGTGGAACAATCGGCAGTACGAATACCCGATTTGTCCGAAGGCGGAGATATTCGCGCCCAACCGGAACGAATCCGAAAACACCGTGGAAAGCCGGTTCAACAATTGCTGTTGCTCCTCACCTTTGAAGTAGATACCGATACCGTCGTGGGGAAGTTGTTTGATCCTTTCCACCGGTCGTCCGGTCAGTAGGGAAGCGATCGAATTCACGGTGAACGCATGCGGGGGCCTCGCGTTCGAGGCGAAAAACGCCGCATAGAACAGGCCGCTCAGGGGCGTCAACGGGAACGGGGGCCGTTCCTCCCGCGTCTGGCGCAGGTACAGAAACACCGGAACCAGGCCCAGCCAGATGATCACCAGGGCGAGCAGCGCCGTGACCGCGGGCAGGGAGTCGTCGCGCAGCAGGAAGAGGACGACGCTGACGACGCCAACGCAGGCCACGCCGGCGGCAAATTGCCGGTTTGGGTGGGACGGCTCGAAAAACCACAAGGCGGGGCTTCTTTCTTACTCGAAGGACAGCCATAAAGTTCGCATCGCCTGCGAGTATATTTCCCGGCATGATGTTGACGCAATGCCGGGTTCGCGGTGAGCACTCCGGGAAGGATCGGATGAAGACAATCGACTGGATTTTTGGCCTGACGATCCTGGGTCTGGTTTGTATCGAGCTGATATTCGGAACGTGGCTGTGGGGTGACCCGTTAAGTCCCCTGAATATCATCCGCGACGTCGAATGGATTTATTCTGTCGATCAACTCTATCCGCGGGCCGGGCCGATCGTTTATCGTCGAGACCGGTGGGGTTTTCGGGGAGCCTATGGCCAGCCGAGCGATATCAACATCCTGGTGCTCGGGGGCAGCACGACCGACGAGCGCTTCATCAATGAAGGCGAGACCTGGCCCGACGTGTTGGCCGACTGCCTGCGTCGGAGCCGCTATGATGCTCGCCTGGCCAATGCATCGGTTACGGGCCAGACGTCCCGGGGACACTTGGCCAATTTCGACTTGTGGTTCTCACGCATGCCGGGACTGAAGCCGCGCTACGTCCTGGCCTATCTGGGCATCAACGAACTGTGGGTGGAGGCGTTGGAGGAGAAGGACGATCCCAGACGGTTCAACGAGGAAATCCAGCCGCACGCGCGTTGGGCGGAGATTTTCCACTGGGTGAAGATGAAGAGTGCTTTTTACAAGCTGTATCGCACGGCCAAGGGGCAATGGATCGCGATCCGCGAAGGCATCGCCTACGGCCTTCCCAGGGCCGGCGGACAACGCGATGTCGATGACATCGCCCGCCGGTACGCCGAGAAAGCGGACCAAACCATCGAGCGGGACTCTTGGGCACACAGCCGGAAGGCAGCGCAGGCAAGGCTTGCGTATGCCGCGCAGCGCAAATCGTTCCGTTCGCGGCTCGAAAAGCTCTATCAGCGGATTCGGCGTTTTGGCGCCGAACCCATATTTGTCACACAGACGTGGGCGACGTACAGACGACAGGGGAATGCGATCTCGGGGGATATCGATCATTATTTTATCCAGAACACGTATAACGATGTCACCCTCGATTTCTGCGAGACGCGCGGTGTGACCTGTGTAGATTTGGGCGGGCGGCTGACCTTCCTTTCCGGGGATACCTTCGATGTCATCCATACAACGCCCCAAGGGTCCCGGCGTGTCGGCGAGTTCATCTGCAAGGAATTGATGAGGGACCCGGGGTTCTCCCTGCCGCGCTCCGATGGTGGGTAGCTCGGGATCGATCCCGCCGAAACGTTTTCAAGGCAAACGCCTTGTCCATCCTTGCAAAAACGGGAAGCGGCCAAACGATCGCCTTCATCGGCACGGGGCCGTCATCGGACCGGTGCCGGCAGGGAGGATGTATGCCCCGGGCGGCGGCGGTGGACACCCCGGCCGGCGTCGCGATGGGGGCGGCGCGGCCCCTCGGGAAGGCGGTCATTTGACATCCCCCGGGCGGTGGACTATCTGACGACGCCGCACCGGGACGAGGGGAAAGGCATGGCCATCACGTCACCTGCGGGGGTCCGCATCGGGCTCGTCGGTCTCGGCTACGTCGGCCTGCCCCTGGCCCTCGCCCTTTCCCGCCATTACCCGGTGACCGGTTTCGACGTGGGGGAGAGCCGGGTTTCCGAGCTCAAGGCCGGCCACGACCGGACCGGAGAGATCACGGACTTCGGGGCGCCGGCGGGGTCGCTTCGATTCGTCGACGATCCGGCCGCCATCGCCGGCAGCAACGTTTTCATTATCGCCGTGCCGACGCCGGTGGACGCCGACAACCGGCCCGACCTGAGCGCCCTCGTCTCCGCCTGCCGGACCGTCGGCAAGGTGCTCGAGCGGGACGCGGTGGTGGTCTTCGAAAGCACCGTGTACCCGGGCGTCACCGAGGATATCTGCGGCCCCGAACTGGAGCGTGTTTCCGGCCTGGCGTGCGGCAGCGACTTCTACCTGGGATATTCCCCCGAGCGCATCAATCCGGGGGACCGGGAGCACACCATCGACAGGATCACCAAGGTCGTCGCCGGGCAGACGCCGGAGGTGGCGGCGTTGCTGGCCGGGTTGTACGGGGCCGTCACCTCGGGCGGGACGTTCGTCGCCAAGGACATCAAGACCGCCGAGGCGGCGAAGGTCATCGAGAACGCCCAGCGCGACATCAACATCGCCTTCGTCAACGAGGTGACGCAGATCTTCGGGCGGCTCGGCATCTCCATGCTCGACGTGCTCGATGCGGCCTCGACCAAATGGAATTTCCTCCCCTTCGCCCCCGGTCTCGTCGGCGGCCACTGTATCGGGGTCGATCCGTTCTACCTCGCCCATTGCGCCCAGGAGGCGGGCCACCACCCGGAGATCATCCTCGCCGGCCGGCGCATAAACGACGGCATGGGCGGCTACGTGGCGGCGTCCATCGCCGAGACCTTGACCGGTGATGGCGCACCGGAAGGGTCGGCAAGGGTCCTGGTGCTCGGCCTCACGTTCAAGGAGAACGTGCCCGATCTGAGGAACTCGAAGGTGGTCGACGTGATCGAGCACCTGAAGGGGCGCGGCCACGCGGTCCACGTCCACGATCCCCTCGCCCCTGCGGAAGAGGCGCGCCAGCTCTACGGTATCGACCTCTGTCCCGGCCTCGGGGACGTCTCCGGTTACGACTGCCTGATCGGGGCGGTCGCCCACCGGGAATATCGCGCCTTCGTCCCCGAGGACTTCGCGCGCCTCGTGCGTCCCGGCGGCGTCGTCGCCGATATCAAGGGAATGTGGCGCGACGTGGTCCTGCCCGAGGGCCTGCGCCGCTGGCAACTGTAACGCCCCCCCGTCGTCCGGCTTTCACAGGCGGCGCAGGCGGGCGGCGAAGAATCCGTCCATGCCGCCCTCCTCGGCCAGGTGGCTGGGCAGGCTGCGCAGGTCGCCATCGTCGGTGAGCAGTTCGCTCAGGCCGCCCACCTCGTCGGCGCGGACCGGCTGGCGCGCCACCGGGGCGCCGGCGCCAAGCAGGGCGGCCACCTGCCCGGGCCCCTCCTCCGGCTGCAGGGAGCACGACGCGTAGATCAACAGGCCGCCGGGGCGCACCATGTCCACCGCCGCCGCCAGCAGCCGCGCCTGCACCGCGGCCAAGGCGGCGACATCGTCGGGGCTCTTCAGCCACGCCACGTCGGGATGGCGGCGGATGGCGCCGGTGGCGGTGCACGGGACGTCCAGAAGCACCGCGTCGGCCGCCTCCGAGGGACGCCACTCGGCGGCGTCGGCGACCACGGTGTCGCCTTCGAGGCCGAGCCGCCCGAGGTTGGCCTCGAGCCTTTTCAGCCGTTCGGGCGCACGGTCCACGGCGGTGACCCGGGCGCCGGCGTTGAGAAGTTGCGCCGTCTTGCCGCCGGGGGCGGCGCACAGGTCGATGACCCGGCGCCCCTCGACCTCGCCGAGCAGCCTGGCCGGCAGGGCGGCCGCCGCGTCCTGCACCCACCAGGCGCCGAGATCGTAGCCGGGCAGGGCGCTGACCGGTCCCCGCGCATACAGGCGCACGGTGCCGGTGGCGAGCACGGTGGCGTCGAGTCTGGCCGCCCATAGGTCGGGGTCTTTTTTGACCGTAAGGTCGAGCGGCGGTTTGGTCAGGTGGGCCTCGGCCACGCGGCGGCAGGTGGTCTCGCCGTAGGCGGCGCACCACGCGCTCCACAGCCAGTCCGGCGTATTCAGCCGGGCCGCGTCCTGGGCGTCGACGAGGGCCCGCCCTTCCCTCTCCAGGCGGCGGAGGATGGCGTTGACCAGCTTCTTGTGGGGGCCATGGCCCGTGCGCTGCGCCAGTTCCACCGTGGTCGCGAGGGCGGCGTGGGGCGGCGTGCCCAGGAACAGCAGCTGGCAGATGCCGAGCCGCAGGAGATCGCGGACGGCGCGTACTTTGGCGGGCAGGGGCCGCTCCAGACAGTGATCGATGAGGATGTCGATCTGTCCCAGCCGGCGCAGGGTCGTCAAAACCATTTGCCGGGCGAAGGCCCTGTCGCGGGCGGCAAGAGAGGGCAGCGCGGGATGGGCGTCCACGGCCTCGTCCAACGGGCGCTTGCGGCCGAGGACGGTGCCGAGAAGGTCGAACGCCACCGTGCGCGCCGATGCGCCCGCGTCGGGGGTGGGCCGCGGCACGCGCATCAGGGGATCAGCCTTTCGAAGGCGGCCGCCGCCTGCGGCCAGCCCCAGCCGCGTTGCTTGTCGAGGGCGGCCCGGTGCTGGCGCCACCACAGGCCGTCGTCGGTGAGCAGCCGCACAGCGGCCTCGGCGAAGGCGTCGTCGTCGGCGGCGATGAAACCGGTCTCGCCGTCGATCACGCGCTCGGCCACGCACCCCAGATTCTGCACCACCGCGGGAACGCCCATGGCCTGCGCCTCGGCCACCGCCAGGCAGAAGGTCTCGTTGGGGTCGCCCCGGTACGCCATCAGCCGGGCGCCGCGAAAGGCCTCGACCAGCCGGCCTTTGGGCACCGGTTCGCGCACCACCACCCCACGGTCGCCCAGGCGGCGGGCCTTGTCGAGGACCGCTTCCATGGCCCGCGCCTTGGCGTCCCCCACCGTGCCGTAGGTGGCCGCCCCGGAGAAGACATGCAGTTCGGCCCCCGGCACGCTGGGCCGGATGCGCCCGGCCCACACATCCAAAAGCCAGTCCAGGGAGCGCAACGGATTGGACGTGAACACGGCCCTTGGCGCGGGCGGCCCGGCGGCGGGCGCGGCGGTCAGGAACATCTCGGGGATGCCATACGGGATGACCACCCGTTCGCCGGCCGGCGCCCAGCGGGGATAGGTGGCGGCGTGGTAGGGGCCGCTGAAGACGATGGGCGGGCGCAGGCGCCAGAGCTTCGACAGGTACCGCCACTTGAGCAGATAGCGGGCCGGATTGTGGATCCAGAACACGGTCCGCCGCGCCTTGGGCATGAGCGGCAGCAGCCTGTCCCCGCGGTTGGCCAGATAGAGATCGGCCTCTTCGGGCAGGCCGCCGTCGAGGGACGCCCAGTCCACCCCGTCGTGGCGCAGCGGCCGGGCGCACCGGTTGCGGACCAGGACCTCGTGGCCGCGGCGGGCCAGTTCCTGGAGCAGAAACACGACCGAGGATTCCACCCCGCCGAGGGGCCTGGTCTCCATGGTCGTGCCGTCGAACGGGATGCCGTCGTCGGCGAGGACGATGCGCGCCATCTCGTGTCCTGTCCCAGAGATTCGTACGCTATACGACGGTCTTGCGAGGTTTCCGGCGAGGAGCGCGGCGCGCCGTGATGCTGGAGCATCACAAGCGGCGCGCGACGACGTCCGGGAACCTCGCAAGACC
>JACZWD010000114.1 GCA_022572335.1 Pseudomonadota bacterium | reverse complement strand
GCGCTCGGTGAGCTGATCGGGGGAGAAGTTGGTCTGCATCGGCGCTACACGCCTTCGTACATGCGCCCGGGGTTGAGGACGCCCTTGGGATCGAAGGCTTCCTTGACCCGCGCCGTGAGCCGGGAGAGCGGCCCGGGCTGGGGCTGGAACACGGGCACGGCGGCGCGCACGTCGGCGTCCGCCCTGACCAGGGTGGCGTGGCCGCCGGCGTCGCCGATGGCGCCGCGCACGGCTTCGTGGCCGCCGTCCGGCCTGGGCGCCAGCGCCAGCCACAGCAACCCGCCGCCCCAGTCGTAGAAGACCCGGCCGTCCGCGGCGTCGAGGATGCGGGCCGCCACCCCGGCGCCCTCGGCGGGCGGCCCCGACAGCCGCCAGACCTGTGCCTGGGCCTCCCCCGCCCCGTCGGCGACGAAGAACCCCACGTCACGCACCTGGCGCCAGAAGGCCAGGGACTCTGCGGTGTCCAGTTCCTCGCGGCTCCCGTACGCCGCGAGCAGGGTCTTGAGGGCTTCGGCGCGGTAGACGACCGAGGGCTCCGGCCCTTCGACGCGCAGCGCCGTCACCGCCGCCCCGGCCGCGGCGACGGAGGCGACGGCCGTGCCCGCCGCCACGGCGGCGGGAAGATGGGCGGCGGCGGAGACCTCGAAGGCGCTGTTCAGGGCCTCGCTCATGGCCTTGACCGCCTGGGCGTCGCCGGCGCCCAGCACCAGCACGGTGCGCGTCTCTTCCGGCTCCGGCATCACCTTGACCGTGACGTCCGTAAGCACCGCCAGGGTGCCGAAGGAGCCGGCCATCAGCTTGGAGAGGTCGAACCCGGTGACGTTCTTGACCACCCGGCCGCCCGACTTGAACTCCCCGCCGCGCCCGCTGACCGCGTGAAAGCCGAGGATATGGTCGCGCGCGGCGCCCGCCTTGATGCGCCCGGGGCCACTCAGGTTGCAGATCACGGCGCCGCCGATGGTGCCCGCCCCCGCCCCGGTACCGAGAAGGGGGCCCAGGTCGGCGGGCTCGAAGCCGAGCCGCTGGCGGTTTTCGGCCAGCGCCGCGTCGATGTCGGCGAGCGGCGTCGCCGCCCTGGCGCTCATCACCAGTTCCATGGGCTCGTACAGCTCGATGCCCGAAAGCGCCTTCAGGTCCAGCCGGTGGGCCGCCCGCGAGGGCCGCCCGTAGGCGCGTTTGCTGCCCGCGCCGATGACCTCGAGCGGCGTTTCCTCCGCCGCCGCCCATTGCACGGTCTCGAGGACCTGCTCGGCCGTCGCGGGTGTAAGGGTTTCGGTCATCAAGGACCCCGGGACCTAAAACCGGGGCAGGTCGGGGAAGCGGAACTGTCCCCGGTGCACGTGCACGCGGCCCAGTTCGGCGCACCGGTGCAAGGTGGGGTAGACCTTGCCGGGGTTCAGCAGATGGCCGGCGTCGAAGGCGCACTTGACCCGCTGCTGCTGCTTCAGGTCGTCCTCGGTGAACATGGTGTCCATCAGGTCGCGCTTCTCGATGCCGACGCCGTGCTCGCCGGTGAGCACCCCGCCGACCTCGACGCACAGGCGCAGGATCTTGGCGCCCATCTCTTCCACCGCTTCCAACTCGCCCGGCTTGTTGGCGTCGTATAGGATCAACGGATGCAGGTTGCCGTCGCCGGCGTGGAACACGTTGGCGACACCGAGGCCGTATTCCTTGGACAGGGCGCCGATGCGCTTGAGCACCTCGGCCAGCTTGTTGCGCGGGATGGTGCCGTCCATGCAGTAATAATCCGGCGAGATGCGTCCCACCGCCGGGAAGGCCGCCTTGCGGCCGGCCCAGAATTTCAGGCGTTCCTCTTCGTCGCGGCTGGTGCGGACGTTGACGGCGCCGCTTTCCCTGGCGATGGCCTCGACCCGCGCGATCAAGTCCTCCACTTCGGCCGCGGGCCCGTCCAGCTCGACGATCAGCAGCGCCTCCACGTCCCGCGGGTAGCCGGCGTGGACGAAGTCGTCGGCGGCGTGGATGGCGGGTTTATCCATCATCTCCATGCCGCCGGGAATGATGCCGGCGCCGATGATGGCGGCGACGCAGTCGCCCGCCGCCTCGTTCGAGGAGAACCCGATGAGGAGGGCGCGCGCGCATTCGGGCTTCTGCAGGATGCGCACGGTGACCTCGGTGATGACGCCCAAAAGCCCTTCGGAGCCGGTCATCAGCCCGAGAAGGTCGTAGCCCTCGCTGTCCAGGTGCTTGCCGCCGAGGCGGATGACCTCGCCGTTGATGAGGACCACCTCCAGGCCCAGGAGGTTGTTCGTCGTCAGGCCGTATTTCAGGCAGTGCACGCCGCCCGAATTGGTGCCCACGTTGCCGCCGATGGAACAGGCGATCTGGCTCGACGGATCGGGCGCGTAGTAGAAGCCCCTGTGCTGGACGGCGTCGGAAATGCCCAGGTTGGTGACGCCCGGCTGGGCGACGACGACGCGGTTCTGGTAATCGATGTCGAGGATCCTGTTGAACTTGCCAAGCCCCACGGTGACGGCGTCGGCCAGCGGCATGGAGCTCCCGGTGAGCGACGTGCCGGCGCCGCGGGGAACGATCTTGACGCCTTCGGCGAGGCAGAACGACAGGATCGCCGACACCTGGGCCGTGGTCTCGGGCAGGATCACGACCAGGGGTATTTGGCGGTAGGCCGACAGGCCGTCGCACTCGTAGACGCGGAGCTCTTCGGTGTCGACGATGACACCCTCGCCGGGGACGATCCTGCGCAGCCCGGCGATGATGTCCGACCGCCGGGCGATGATCCCGGCATCGGGTTCCGGCATTCGCATCGTGATCCTTCCCCTGCAATGGTGGTCCGGACGCCCCCAGTGTAGGCAATATGGGGGCCGCCATACAGAGCCCAAAGCAAAACCGCGCCCTCATCGGCGCGGCGGCTCGGTTCGTCTTGGAAAAAAGGCGCCGGGCGGATCAGCCCTGGCGCGCCTTGAAACGCCCGTTGCGCTTGTTGATCACATAGATGCGGCCGCGCCGGCGCACCACCCGGCAGGCCCGGTGGCGCCGCTTCGCCGACTTCAGTGAGCTTTTGACCTTCATGGTGCGATTTCCCGCCTTGGACCGCCCTGAAGCGCCGGTCCGGGGGCGGAAAATAGGGGGTTTGGGGGGGCCTTGTCAACGTGGCGGGCGGGCCCGTTCCGGCGGGCGTTCCGGTGCGGCGGCCCAGCACACCTCTAAAACGGAAACACCTCGATGAAAATGGTGGGCGCGGCTGGGATTGAACCAGCGACCCCTACGATGTCAACGTAGTGCTCTCCCGCTGAGCTACGCGCCCTCACGCAACCGGTGGAAAGGGGCCGGGAACCCGGCTTTGTAATCCCGCCCGCCGGCCTTGGCAACCCTCCCCGTGCCCCCGTCCGGGAGCACGAATCGCAGTTAAGCGTTGCGCCACGCGCCCCGGAGCGCTAACAGAACGGGTGCGCCGCTTTCGGCCGTCCGCGCCCGCCGGCTGGCGCGAGCACGATGCGTTTGGAGATTGCCGTGGCTCCCCCCAAAGACGACACCTTGCCCGACACTGCCCACATGGTCCGCAACGGAGACCGCGAAGCTGCCGCGCCGTGGGAACCCTGCGACGTCCAGGCGCCGGCCGAACAGACCGTGCCCCTGGTTTTTGCCTCGCCCCATAGCGGCCGGGTCTATCCGCCGGACTTCATCGCGGCGTCCCGCCTCGACCCGGTTCGCCTGAGGCGGTCCGAGGACGCCTTCGTCGACGAGATCTTCGCCGCCGCGCCGGCCCACGGGGCACCGCTGTTGCGCGCCCATTTCGCCAGGGCCTATGTGGATCCCAACCGCGAGGCTTTCGAGCTGGACCCGGCGATGTTCGCCGACGCCCTGCCCGACTATGTCAACACCACGTCGGTCCGGGTCGCCGCCGGGCTCGGCACCATCGCCAGGGTGGTCACCAGCGGCGAGGAGATCTACCGCACGACCCTGCGCTTCGAGGACGCGAGACGGCGCATCGAGGCCTGCTATGTGCCCTATCACGAGACCCTGCGCGGCCTGCTGGAGGCGACCCGGCGGCGCTTCGGCGTCTGCCTGTTGATCGACTGCCACTCCATGCCCTCGGTGGGCGGACCCATGGACGCGGACGCCGGCCATAGCCGCGTCGACGTGGTGCTTGGCGACTGCCACGGCACGGCGTGCGCCCCCGCCGTCACCGACATGGTGGAGCGCGAGCTCAAGGCCATGCGCTTCGCGGTGGCCCGCAACGATCCCTATTCCGGCGGCTTCACGACGCGCCATTACGGCGCGCCCAAGGACGGCGTGCACGTGCTGCAGATCGAAATCAACCGGGCCCGCTACATGGACGAGGCGGCCGTGGCGCGCGGCGCCGGCCTGCCGTCCGTGGCCCGGCGCATCACACGCCTGATCAAGGCCATGGTCCGCGTCGATCCCAAGATCCTCGCCGCGGCATGAAGCCGAGGGTCCGGAAGGCCCTCGTCAGGGACGCCGCCGACGGGGACATGGCCGCCGTCCAGGCCATCTACGCCGAGCACGTGCTCAGGGGACTGGCCAGCTTCGAAGACGTGCCCCCGGACGTGGCCGAGATGGGCCGGCGCCGGGCCGCCGTCCTGGAATTGGGGCTGCCCTACCGGGTGGCCGAATACGAGGGTAAGGTGTTGGGCTTCGCCTACGCCGGGCCCTACCGGTACCGGCCGGCCTACCGCTACAGCCTGGAGAACTCGGTCTACGTGGCGTCCGCCGCCTTGCGCCTGGGATTGGGGCGGCTTTTGCTCGCCGACCTGATCGAACGCTGCACGGCGCTCGGATACCGCCAGATGGTCGCCATCATCGGCGATTCCGCAAACCAGGCCTCGATCGCCCTGCACGCCCAGCTCGGCTTCCAGACCATGGGCGCGTTGACCTCCGTCGGCTTCAAGTTCGGCCGCTGGGTCGATTCCGTGATCATGCAGCGTCCCCTCGGCGACGGCGACCGCACCCTGCCCGCCGGGTGAGGCGGGCTTTCCCTCCCGGGCCGAAAATATTGAACCCCATAGGGTAATTCCGGCTGGTCGCTCCCCCGGGTCTGTAATGCGGGGTCACGGGGCTGTGCCCCAATATTCGTAGTCCATCCGTGTCATGGAAAGTTTTTGGGACGTTACTTAATTCCCAGAATTACGTAAGGCGTCCCTTTAATTCCTAGCCTCACAAATACGCTTTCTCACCGTGGCAAAAGCGGCTTGGCGCGGGCGCTATCTTCGCCGTGCCGCACGCGGGCGGCACCGCCACATGACCGGTAGGATTTTCCAGTCCGGCGAATTACTATCCCTGCCTACGACTCCTGCCCGGTGTTCCCGGCGTCCTCCCGCCGATGGGAACGCCGGCGCCGGCGCGGCTCCCGGCAGCGTGGTCTCGGTGCGAGGGCGTGAGGGTATGACGGCATGAGCGACCTGAATCTCGGCGTAATCGGCAATTGCGCGTTCGGCGCCCTCATCGACAACCAAGGACGGGTGGTGTGGTCCTGCATGCCCCGCTTCGACGGAGACCCGGTGTTCTGCAGCCTGCTCAACGGCGGGGCGCACGGGGAAAATCCGGAGAAAGACTTCGGCTTCTTCGACATCCAATTGGAGAATTTCGCCCGCAGCGAACAATACTACGTGCATAACACCGCCATCCTGAAGACGACGCTCTACGACGCCGACGGCGCCGCCGTCGAGATCACCGACTTCGCGCCACGCTTCAAGCATATGGAGAGGATCTTCCGGCCGATGATGATGGTGCGCCATGTGGATCCCATCGCCGGCCATCCGCGCATCCGCGTGCGCCTGCGACCGGCCAGCGCCTTCGGCGCCGGGCGGCCGGCATGGACGCGCGGCAGCAACCATATCCGCTACGTGGCGCCCGACCTGACGCTGCGCTGCACCACCGACGCCCCGGTCTCCTACGTGCTGGACGAAATCCCCTTCGTGCTGGAGAAGCCCTTCACCATGCTTCTCGGCCCGGACGAAAGCCTGACCAGCCCGCTCGATGAAACCAGCCGTCAGTTCTTCAACCGCACCCACGACTATTGGCGCGAGTGGACCCGCTACCTCGCCGTGCCCTTCGAATGGCAGGACGCGGTGATCCGCGCCGCGATCACGTTGAAGCTGTGCGCCTTCGAGGAAAGCGGCGGCATCATCGCCGCCATGACCACGTCGGTCCCGGAGGCGCCGGACAGCGGGCGCAACTGGGACTACCGCTTTTGCTGGCTTCGGGATTCCTATTTCGTGGTCCAGGCCCTCAACCGGCTCGGCGCCACGCGGACCATGGAAGACTACCTGGAATACATCACCAACATCGTCGCCGGGGCGGAGAAAGGCGTTCTCCAGCCCGTGTACGGAGTCACCCTGGAAAAGCGCTTGACCGAGTCGAAGGTGCCGACCCTGGCGGGCTATCGCGGCATGGGACCGGTGCGCACCGGCAACCAGGCCCACGAGCACATCCAGAACGACGTTTACGGGAGCGTCATCCTGGCCGCCACCCAGGCGTTTTTCGACGTGCGCCTGACGCGGCCCGGGGATGTCCGCCTGTTCGAAAGCCTGGAGGCGATCGGCAACCGGGCCCTGGAGTTGTACGACAAGCCCGACGCCGGCATGTGGGAACTGCGCACCAAGAGCCGGGTGCATACGTACTCGAGCGTCATGTGCTGGGCCGGCGCCGACCGCCTGGCGAAGATCGCCCGACGCCTGGAGTTGCCCGAGCGCGCCGCCTTCTGGCGCGACAACGCGGACAGGATACGCGCGGTGATCCTGGAAAAGGCCTTCGACACCAAGCAAAACACCTTCGTCGAGAGTTTCGGCGGCAGCGAGGTGGACGGCAGCCTGCTCTTGCTCCTGGAACTGGATTTCATCGACGCCGCCGACCCCCGCTTCGTCGGCACGGTCGAGGCCGTCGAGCGGCGGCTCAAACGGGGCCAGCACCTGTTCCGCTACGCCCAGGAGGATGACATCGGGATTCCCCAGACCGCGTTCAACGTGTGCACGTTCTGGTACATCGACGCGCTCGCCGCCGTCGGCCGGGGCGACGAGGCGCGCGAGCTTTTCGAAAACATGCTACGCTGCCGCAACCCCCTCGGCCTGCTCTCGGAAGACCTCGACCCGAACACGGGCGAACTATGGGGGAACTTTCCGCAGACCTATTCCATGGTCGGGCTTATCAATTCCGCCATGCACCTGAGCAAAAGCTGGAGAGAGGCGTTTTGAGTCGTCTCGTCGTCGTTTCCAACCGGGTGGCCGTGACCCCCGACGCCAAGACAAGGGCCGGCGGCCTGGCCGTCGCGCTGCAGGATGCGTTGCGCGCACACGGTGGCGTCTGGTTCGGGTGGAGCGGCAAGGTGGTGCCCCAGACGACGGCCGAACCGACCATTACCAAGGACGGTCCCATCACCTATGCCACCGTCGACCTGTCGCGCAAGAACTCGGCCGAATACTACAACGGTTTCGCCAACCGGAGCCTTTGGCCCCTGTTCCATTACCGCCTCGATCTGGCGGCGTTCAGCAAGCAGAACTATTCCGGCTATCTGCGGGTGAACACCATGTTCGCCGAAAAGCTGCTGCCCCTGCTTAAACCCGGTGATCTGATCTGGGTGCACGACTATCACCTCATCCCGTTGGGCGAGGAACTGCGCAAGAAGGGTGTGACCCAACCCATGGGATTCTTTCTGCACACCCCCTTCCCGGCCATGGAAATCTTCGTCGCCCTGCCGTCGCATTACGCCCTGGTGCGGGCGTTGTGTTCTTACGACGTGGTCGGCTTCCAGACCGAGAACGACCTGCGCGCCTTTCTCGACTACATCGTCCACGAGGCCGGCGGCAGCATCCTGGGCGACCACCTGATCCGCGCTTTCGGGCGCACGGTCAGGGTCGAGGTGTTCCCCATCGGCATCGACACCGAGGACTTCGTCAAGAGCGCCGAGCAGGCGGCCGAATCGGAAAGCACCAGACGCCTGCGCAAACGCGTCGGTAAGCGTTTGTGGCTCATCGGCGTCGACCGGCTGGACTACAGCAAAGGACTGGTGGAGCGCTTTCATTCGTTCGAGCGCCTTTTGGAAACCCGCCCCGAATACCGGGGCAAGGTGACGTTGATGCAGATCGCTCCCCCGTCCCGCTCCGAGGTGCCCGAGTACAGGGAAATCCGGCGCAACCTGGAGACCGAGGCCGGACACATCAACGGCCGCTTCGCCGACTTCGACTGGACCCCCATCCATTACCTGAACAAGAGCTTCAAGCGTCAGAGCCTGGCCGGATTTTTCCGCGTCAGCCGGATCGGCCTGGTGACGCCGCTGCGCGACGGCATGAATTTCGTCGCCAAGGAGTACGTGGCGGCGCAGGATGCCCGTGACCCCGGGGTGCTGGTGCTGTCGCGATTCGCCGGCGCGGCGCGGGAACTGGATGCCGCCCTGCTGGTCAATCCCTTCGACTACGACGCGGTGGCGGACGCCATGGCCAGGGGTATCGAGATGCCGCTGGAGGAGCGCCGCGAACGGTGGGCCTCCATGATGGAAAAACTGAGGGCCAACACCCTCGGCACCTGGCGCGACAGTTTCCTCAAGGCCCTCGGCGAGGGGCCGTATTAGGGGCCAAATGGC
>JACZWD010000275.1 GCA_022572335.1 Pseudomonadota bacterium | reverse complement strand
GCGCGCCGCTCGTATTTTTGGATCTGCTGGAACGTCAAGCCGACGGCGTCGCCGAGTGTCTCCTGACTCATCCCGAGCAGGGTCCGGCGAAGCCTGACCCGGCTACCGACGTGAATATCGACGGGATTGGGAACGCCCGGGGGCAATCGCTTCCTTTTCACGCGAGGAGCGCGGGTCTGTTTCTTTCGCCCGCGGGTAGATTTTGGCTGTTTCATTTTTTCTCGGTGCCTTTGTGACAATTGCGTAAGAGAGACTTCGGCCGGATTTTGCTTCAGGTTGAACGACATTCCAGCCTGTTCTACGTCCGATGGGACGATAGGGTATTATATAAGCAAAGGTCAATATGCATGTTCACCCAACTAGTTGCAATAGGGGATACACGGTTTCGACGAGAGAATACAAATGGCGGACCGAGTCGCCGTAAACGGATTTACCGGACCCGCTGCACCACGTACCCGGTCCCCGCCACCACGATCAGAATCAGCAGGACGATCCGGTCGCCCAGGCGGCCGTAAGGCGTGGCGCCGGCAAGTGGTGCCGGGAGATCGCTGTCGATCACGCCCGCGCGGCCAAGACCCAGGCGTGCCACCGTGCGTCCGTAAGCGTCGACGACGGCGGAGATCCCGCTTCCGGCCACCCGCACCAGGGGCAGGCCTTCTTCCACCGCGCGCAGGCGCGCGGCGGCGAAATGCTGGTACGGCCCGGAGGAGCGGCCGTACCACGCGTCGTTGGTGATGTTGAGCAGCCAGGCGGGACGGTCCTGCCGGTCGGCAACCCGTCCGGGAAAGATGATCTCGTAACAGATCAGGGGGCTGAACGGGGGCAGACCCGGCAGCCTGAGCGTCCGCACCCCGGGCCCGCGCGAGAAATCCACCTGGCCCGCGGTGACCTTGGCGATGTTCAGGAGGCCGCGGAAGGGCACGTATTCGCCAAACGGCACCAAGTGGAACTTGTCGTAGGTGGCGACCACCCGGGCCCGGTCGTCCACGGCCTGGAGGCTGTTCCAGATGCGGTAGGGCTTTTCGCCCGGGGACGTGCGCCGGATGGTGCCGGTGATGACAAGGCCGCCCGGCGGTGCCGCCCCTCCGATAACGCCGAGCGCGGCCGGATCGCCGCCAAGGAACAGCGGGGCCGCCGTTTCCGCCCAGATGACATGGGTCGGGGCGCCGTTATCCTGGGTCGCGGCGGCGGCCGCGGTGCTCATGCGAACCTGACGGAGCACATGCTGTTGGCGCAGTTCGGGCCGCCATTTGAGTTTCTGGTCGATGTTGGGCTGCACCAGGCGCAACCGAACGTCGGGAACCACGGCGTCGCCGGCCCCGGCCAGGCGCACCAGCCCGCCGCCCCACACGACGCCGAGGACGATGAAGGCGGCGGCCACGGGAACGGCCTTGCGCCCGGCCCAGGCACCCCCGTCCGTGAGCACCGCCGGCATGGCCGCCGCCACCACGCTCAGCAAGCTCAGGCCATAGACGCCGGTGACGGCCGCGAGCTGGATCATGCCGTCCGAGAAGACCCAGGCGGTGCCGATCAGGTTCCACGGAAAGCCGGTTAAGGCCCAGCCCCGGACCCATTCGAGCGCCGTCCACGCGGCGCCGAAGACGAGAATACGCCCGGGGCCGTCGCCGCGCACCGCGCGGGTCAAGAGGGCGGCGCAGGCCGGGAAAAGGGCGATCAATGCCGACAGGCCGAAAACGGCGAACGGCACCATCCACCCGAAGCGCTCGGGTTTCGTCAGCAAGGCGAACGCGATCCAGTAAAGCCCGGCCGTGAAATGACCGAAGCCGAACCACCAACCGGCGGCAAAGGCGGCGCGGGGACGCGGGGACGCGTCGATCAACCACACCAGGCCGACGAACGCGGGCACCAGCAGCACCACAAGATGCACCGGCGGCAGGGCGCCGGTGGCCAGGGCGCCGAGCCCCGCGGCCACGGCATAGCGGCGCCAGCCGGCGACGGCGGCGATACGCCTTTGCAGCCGTCCCAAACCGCCAAGGGCGAACCCTAATACCAAGGAGCGCTGATCATGACCCATAGAGACGGCTTACCAAGGTTTTCGGCCAGGAGCGTGCGCCGTGGCGATGCGGGGCATCGCGAAGCGTGCGCGACGCCGTCCGAAAGCCTTGGTAAGCCA
>JACZWD010000113.1 GCA_022572335.1 Pseudomonadota bacterium | reverse complement strand
ATCCCAACGCACCAACCAATGATCCGGAATGACATGGGTGACCTTGTATACCTGACCATGCAGGAAAAATATGATGCCATCATTAGCGATATCAAAAATTGCGTAGATAACAACCAGCCGGTACTGGTTGGACGACAGGTCGCCCGATGCTACGAAGGACGCTCCAGCTCTGTTCACCATGATGTCGCTCTCCTTGGAGACTGCTGTGCTGCTGTTGGGCCTCGCGCGGCGGCTAGGCCGTGATGGGCTCCTGGGTTTCCTTCATCCGCCTGTAGTACGCCGTCCAGTTCTCGGGCTGCGTCTTGTTGAAGTGCGCCGACGCCACCTGGAAGGTGACGCCTTCCTTCTTGGCGTACTCCCACATCTCCTTCTCAAACGGGTCGGCGTCGTCGCCGGGCTCGCCGCGGTGACGTTCGTCGTCGTCGCGGCCGGGGGGGCGGCGGCGGCATCGGGATAGTGCTGTATTCTTCCATCAACCAGTTCGCGTGGCACGAAGTGTCGGTGATACTGGCCGCCATACTGGGCGTGGTGGTGGTGAGCGAGTTCGTCTCCGCCACCGTGCGCCGGCACATCACCTGATACCAAGGAGCGCGCGCCGTCGGTTCCCGGCGCGCATTTTTGCTACCACCGGGGCAGGGGAAGACCCATATTTGATCCGCCTGAACCGTTACGCCTTCGCCGGGAGGGCCGGAACCATGACCACCAGGGATCACGGCAGCCGCGTGGCGAGCCTGTTCCGCGGCGCACGGCGTGCGCTGGCGGCGGGGCTGGCCGCGTGCGCGCTGGTTCTCGGCGCCGCCGGGACGCCCGCCGCGGACCACTTCGTCATCACCCCCGAGGAGGCGAATATGCGTACGGAGTCCGGCGAGGTCGTGCTGATCGACGTGCGCTCGCCCGAGGAGTGGCGCCAGACCGGGGTGCCCAGGGGGGCGCGCCGGGTGACCATCCACGATCCGGGCGGCCTCAAGGGGTTTCTCAAGGCGATGGCGGCGGCGGTGGACGGCGACCTGAAAAAGCCCATCGCCCTCATCTGCGCCCGCGGCAACCGCTCGACCCTCGCCCAGAAGGTGCTCGGCGAGGCCGGATTCACCCGGGTGTTTAACATCAGGGAAGGCTTTACCGGCGGGCCCTACGGCCCCGGCTGGGTGAAGCGCGGCCTGCCGGTGGAGCCCTGCCCGAATTGCTAGCCGCGACGATCCATCGCAATGGCCCTCAGGGCGGGTCCGTGCTAGGGTTTCCGTCGTCGGCCGGTGTCATGCGCCCTCGGGGGGCCACCGGGGGGTGTCCCCCCGACAACGTATGCGGGGGGCGCCCCCGCGACCCCCGGGGGCTGGTCGGCTTACAGGAGCGGGAAGGCTATGAAAAAGCTCGTGTTGACAGGATTGCTGAGTGCCGGCCTCGTGCTGGCGAGCTTTTCCGCACAGGCGGGATACGGCCATTATTACGGCCACGGGGGACATGGACACGGTCACGGCCGCCACGGCGGTGACGGCGCTCTGATCGCCGTCGGGATCATCGGCGGCGCCATTCTTCTCGGCGCGTTGCTGGCTCCACCGCCTTATTACCGGCCGGCGCCGGTGGTCTACGCGCCGGCCTATCGCCCCACCTGTTATCGGGACAGGGTCTATCGCACCCTTGCGGACGGCCGCATCCAGTGGGGCACGCGGACAAGGTGCTATTGACCTCGCCGGGACCTGTCCCTTCGCCTGACCTGAACCGGACTTCCTGATCCGCGGTCACACGGCGCCGCCCGGCGGCGGAACATGCGCCGCTCCAGCCGCGCGCCGCCGAGCCTTCCCAGGCCGTGAACTCCAGGTCGAAGTTCGTCGCCAGGCCGCCCAGGACCTCTTGCTCGGGCCCATCCGCCTGCGAAGCCATGCGCCCCCATATCTCCCGGCCGGACCGACGGCCGCCGGGAACGTCAGCGGAAATTGCCGTCCGGCGATATGACTTGGCCCATGGTCGCGGGCCTGCTATCCAACACCCCGTGACCGCACCGCGCCGCCGCCACCGTTGGCGGCGGCGGCGCTATCATGGGCAAGGGACGGAGGCAGCGCGGTGCGCTTCGACAGACGCCTGACCACGTTTGCGTTCCTCAACCTCGGGCACGCCTACGATCATCTGTTCATGCTTCTCTATCCCACGGTCGTCCTCGCCCTCGGGGACGTCTTCCAGGCGTCCTACGGGGAATTGCTGGCGCTGTCCGTTTACGGCTTCGTCGCCTTCGGCGCCGGCGCGCTGCCCGCCGGCTGGCTGGGCGACCGCTGGAGCCGGCACGGAATGATGATCGTATTCTTCATCGGGATCGGCCTCGCCTCGATCCTCACCGGCCTCGCCGGCTCGACGGTGGACCTCGCCGTAGGCCTGGCCCTGGTCGGCCTGTTCGCCTCCATTTACCATCCCGTCGGCATCGCCATGGTCGCCGAGACCGACCCGGCGCGGGTGGGCAAGGCGCTGGGCCTGAACGGGGTTTTCGGCAATCTGGGCGTGGCCTTTGCCGGCGTCACCGCCGGCGCGCTGACCGACATGATCAGTTGGCGCGCCGCCTTCATCATCCCCGGCATCGTCGCCGTGGCGACGGGCGTCGCCTTTGCGCTCAGCACCAGCGGCGCCGGCGAGAGACGGAGGGGGAGCGCCTCCGTCGGCGCCCCCGGCGTCGCGCCCGGGACGGTGCGGCGTATCTTCGCCGTTCTGGTGATGGCGACCCTGTGCGGCGGGGTCATCTTCAACGCGACGACGATCTCCCTGCCCAAGGTCTTCGATGACCGGCTGTCCGACCTTGCCGGGACGACGACGGGCATCGGCGGCCTGGTGACCGGGGTTTTCATGGTCGCCGCCGTGGCCCAGATCATCGTCGGGCACCTGATCGACCGCTATCCCCTGAAACGGATCTTCGTCGGCGTCGCCATGCTTCAGGTGCCGATGATGACCCTCGCCGTGTTTGCCTCGGACTATGCCATGCTGGCGGTGGCCACCGGCGTGATGCTGCTGGTCTTCAGCACCATCCCCATTTACGACACCATCATCGCCCGCTATGCGGCCGGTCACTGGCGGTCGCGGATTTACGCCCTCAAGTACACGGTGGGACTGGGTGTCGCCGCCGGCACGGTGCCGCTGATTGCCTGGGTGCGCGACGAGACCGGGGGATTCGACGCCGTGTTCTGGATTCTTGCCGCCCTCGCCTTGGGCGTTGTCGTCAGCGCGCTGGCCTTTCCCTCGGTGGCCCGGCCGGGCACCGGCGAGCCGGGCCGGCGCGCCGATTCGGTTCCCGCCCGGCCGTCCTGAGGCGGGATCGATCGCCTGGAGGGGAACGGCGACTACGGGCGGCCGGGCGAGAGGGAGCACTGGCCGCGATCGGGGTTGGGTTCGACGTCCCGGTGGAGGATTTCGCTCAGCGCGTCGGCGCCGCCCACGTACTCTCCGTTGATCCAGATCTGCGGCACGGTGATCGGCGTCTTCGCGCCGATCATCGGCTTGACGCGCGCCAGCATGTCATACAGCGCGCGCGGTTCCTTCACCACGTCGTGGTAGGCAAACGGAATACGGGCTTCCTCCAGGTAGCCCTTGGCGCGGACGCAGTGCGGGCAGGTGAATTTGCCGAAGATGTGGTTGCCCTCGATGGGGGCGCGGCTGGCATGGGCCTCGATGACGGCCTGGGTGAGACGGCCGCGGTTGAGCGCCGTCCCCTGGCTGACCACGCGACCCTCGACAATCACGATGGGTGCGTGCCAGCCGCCCCTGGCCAGGGGTCGCCACCACTCCGAGAGCCAGTCGCGCACGTCCAGATCAACCGGCACATCGGCCAGTTCACTGTCGATGGTGTCGGCGATCACGTCCCTGGTCAGCGCGCACTCACCGCAGGGAACCGTCACCTTGAACGGTCCCCAGGCCCCGGCCCAGCGGTACAGCGTAATCCTTACCGGCCGCGTGGTGGTGGATCCCAGTGCCATCGTTTCACCGGCCCTGTCCCGGAGGGGCGTCCAGTACCCTCTATCACAATAGGATGGTACGTGTGATGGAGGGTACTGGTCGGGCGACACTAACACTCCCGGGCACGGTCCGTCAGCCCGCCGATGGCCGGGGCCCCGACGCCCGCCCAGGCCGTGGACGGATGGCCGGTAACCGTCTGGATAGTTTCGACGGGCCCTGGTGGCCGCTACGATCCATGGGAATTGGCGGTTGCACGGTAAAGCGCGTACGTAAGCACTGGGGTACCCGGGCATGGCGCCGGCAAGGGTGCGGGTTTGGCGTGAGAACGGAGTGCATATCCCGTGGCGCGTGAACCGGAAGGGGAAACCTTCTCCGCGGTTGTCGACAAGACGTTCGAGGACACCCTTGATCTGTCGGTCGAGGCCCGGAATTACGCGGCCTTCGCCCCGTCGGCGCGGGGGGACGGGCGGCGTACGCCGATGGAAGGGCTGGCCGTTGCCGGCTCGCGCCTGCGGGTGACCTCGCGGCTGGCCGGGGTGATGGCCTGGCTGCTCTATCGAAAGGCCGTCGGCGCCGGCGAAATCGACGCGGCGGAGACCCTTCGCACCCTGCCCCGGCTTGACGGCGTCGACCCCTGCCTCGACGACCGGAATGACGGGCATCGCGACCTTCCGGCGGGATTGCAGGGCCTGCTGGCGCGCAGTCATCGGCTCTATCTGCGCGTTGCCCGGCTCGACGCCATGATCCGCGAGGCCCATGCCGGGCGCGGGGAGGGCTAATCCTCCGAGCGTACTAGTCGAGCCGTTCGACGCGGATGGAATCGCCGTCCTTGACCGCGTTCAGGGCGCGCACATCGTCCACCGCGCGGCCCCAGATGTTGGTCGGTGCGGCGAGACGGATCTCGTCGCCCGCGGAAATCGGGGTCGGGCCGAAGCCGATGGCGATGGAGTCTCCTTCCACCCAGAACGCCAGCTCGCCGGCTTCGACCACGGCTTTCGCATCGTCCTCCCTGGCCACGGCGACCGGAGTCGGGAAATAGACCTCCTCGCCCCAGGTCCGCGCCGTCGAGGTGAAAGGCAGGCTGTCGTAAATGGCGTCGGCTGTCGGCGTGTCGAACACCTCGGCGGTGATCTCGACGGAACCGATGGTCATCCTGAGCCTGCGCATGCGTCCTCCCTAACCGGCTTTTGAAGAATTGTCATACGCCGCGCCGGCCGTCTCCACGGCGGCGGCTATTGCATGGTCTCGGAAGGGTCGGGCTCGTCGTCTTCGGGCGGAGGCGGCGCCGTCCCGGCCTGGTGGTGGACCATTTTCCAGGTCCCGTCCTCGCGCACGAAGACGTTGGTGGCGATGAGGAATCCCTGGTCGAGCACCTCGTGGCAGACGACGTAGGCCAGGTTCCCGAACAGGCGCGCCGTGGCGTTCCGGCAGCGGATATTCGTGTCGCTGGGGTTTTCCAGGATGTCCCGCCAGCTCTCGATCACGTCCTCGCGGCCGGAAAGCAGGCCCCAACCCGGATGGATGCAGGTGACCGGGGCTTCCCGGGACCACAGGGTCTCCATGATCTCGATATTCTTGGCCGCGAAGGCGTGATAGAAGGCATCGTTGGCGAAAAGCACGGCTGCGGATTCGGACATCCCACACCCCGGATACGTAGCGGGCAACGTGGGCGCTATTGTACCGCCCCCTGACGCGGGTGGGAACGCCCCTGAGAGGGCGCGCTGTCTTTGCCCTCCGCGGCCGGCCCGGCGGTGGCGTGATTTCCTATTTTTGCGCCGCTCTTCGGGGAGGTCGCAAGAGGTCGGCATTTCGGTTAGTGTGCCGCCATGTCCGGCGGCCCCGTCTACCACATGTGCAGGCGCGGCGAATGGGAAGCGGCGCAGGCGAGCGGCGTGTACACGGGCTCGTCCCAGGATGCCGCGGACGGCTTTATCCACTTCTCCACCGCCGCCCAGGTGGCGCTCAGCGCCGCCAAACATCGCGCCGGCCAGACGGACGTGGTGCTGCTGACCGTCGATGCCGCGGCGCTTGGCGGGGCGTTGCGGTGGGAGCCGTCGCGACACGGCGCGCTCTTTCCCCACCTGTACGGCCCCCTCCCCCTGGCCGCGGTGCTGGCCGTGGACGACCTGCCCCTGGGCGAGGACGGCCGGCACGTGTTCGCGCCCGATATTCCGGCGCCGGGCGCGGAGTGAGGAAGCCGGGCGCCGTGGCCGGGTACTACGCAATCGCCGGGCCGCTGCTGCGGCTGCTCGACGCCGAAACCGCCCACGGGCTCGCCATCGGGGCGCTGAAACGGGGCGTCGTGCCGCGCCCCGCGCCCTTCGAGGACCCGTGCTTGCGCATCCGCCTGTGGGGAATGGAATTCGCCAACCCGGTCGGCCTGGCGGCGGGCTTCGACAAGGACGCCGAGGCGGTGGACGCCCTGCTCGGCCAGGGCTTCGGCTACCTCGAGGTGGGCGGCGTCACGCCCCGCCCGCAGCCGGGAAACCCCCGCCCGCGGCTGTTCCGCCTGCCCGCCGACCGCGCCGTGATCAACCGCATGGGCTTCAACAGCCAGGGCCTGGACGCGGTGGCGCGGCGCCTGGCGAAACGGGGCGCCGGCATCGTCGGCGTCAACCTGGGGGCGAACGCCGACAGCGCCGACGCGGCCGACGATTACGTGGCCGGGGTCAAGGCCCTGGCCGGCCAGGCCGACTACCTTGTCGTCAACATCTCGTCGCCCAACACGCCGGGACTGCGCGCCCTCAAGGACCGCGCCCGGCTGGCGAACCTCCTGGACAGGGTCGTCCGCGCCCGCGCCGCGGCGGCGCCCGGCAAGCGGCCGCCGCTGCTGCTCAAGATCGCCCCGGACCTGACCGCCGACGACAAGCGCGACATCGCCGACGTGGCTCTCGAGGCCGGCATCGACGGGTTGATCGCCACCAACACCACCTTAGAGCGCCCGGCCATGCTCAGCGATCCCCGCCGCGCCGAGGCCGGCGGCCTGAGCGGCCAACCCCTGCTCGGGCCGTCGACCCGGGTCCTCGCCGAGATGTACCGGCTGACCGGCGGCCGGCTGCCGCTGATCGGCGTCGGCGGCGTGGAAAGCGGCCTCGACGCCTATGCCAAAATTCGCGCCGGCGCGTCCCTGGTGCAGCTCTACACGGCGCTGGTTTACCACGGTCCCGGCCTGGTCAACCGCATCAAGCGCGACCTCGCCGGCCAGCTCAGGGCCGACGGCTTCGCCACCATCGCCGAGGCGGTCGGCGCCGATCACCGGTAGCCGGGGTCGCTGTCCCCTTCAGCCGCCGTCATCCGGAGTTCTCGGTTCAATTCCGTGCCGGTACCTGTCAATCTGTGGGGAAAAATGCCGCCCGACCGGCGTGCCCGATGGTGACGCCGGTAAAGCGATGGACCCTTGGCGGCGATCGCATGGTTTCGCCGGTGGCCAGCGGGCGGCTGTGATAGGGCCCATCCCCGGATCGACCGAACCCGGGTTCGGCGGCACGAGTCGGGGAACACGAGATGAAGCAAAACAAGCGGGAACTGAGCCGCCGCGCATTCCTCGCGTCGATGGCCGCCTTCGGCGCGGCCACCCATATCGGGCACCGCCCGGCTTCCGCCACGTCCCGGACCGTGATCGAGAAAGCCCTTCCGGCGACCGGTGAACGCTTGCCGGTGATCGGCATGGGGTCGTGGATCACCTTCAACGTGGGTGGCGGCAAATTCTTACGCGACGAGCGGGTCAAGGTGCTGCGGGCATTCTTCGAAGGAGGCGGCGGCGTCATCGACTCGTCGCCCATGTACGGCTTCTCCGAGGAGGTCATCGGCTATTGCCTGGCGCGCATCGCCGGCAAGGGCTCGCTGTTCTCCGCGACCAAGGTGTGGACGCCGTTTCAATGGCACGGCATCCGGCAGATGAAGACATCGGAAAAACTGTGGGGAGAAGATCGATTCGACCTCCTGCAGATCCACAATCTGCTGGCATGGGAGGCGCACCTGGAAACACTCCTGGAGTGGAAGGCGCAAGGCCGGGTGCGCACCATAGGCGTGACCACCTCCCACGGCCGCAGGCATGACGAAATCGAAAAGGTGATGGCCGGGCAACCCATCGATTTCGTCCAGTTCACCTACAACATCGTGGACCGGGAAGCCGAAGGGCGACTCTTGCCGCTGGCCGCCGAACGCGGTCTGGCGGTGATCATCAACCGGCCCTTCCGGCGGGGCGCGCTGTTCGATCTTTTCGAACGCCGGCCGCTCCCCGACTGGGCCGGTGCGTTCGACTGCGCGAACTGGGCTCAGTTCTTCCTCAAGTTCATCGTCTCCCACCCCGCCGTCACCTGCGCGATCCCCGCGACCTCGCGGGTGGACCACATGCGCGAGAACATGGGCGCGGCCCACGGCCGTCTGCCCGATCCGGAGACGCGCCAGCGCATGATCCGTTACGTCGAGAGCCTGTGACCGGGCCCGCTCATCCCCGGTCCTGCTCGGACGGCGGCTCCGCCTCCCCTTCCCGCCCGCCGACGCCGAGCCGCCGCGCCAGCAGGCGGAAGGCGATGGGGGCGCACGCCACCAGGAACAGGATGCGGACCATGTGGTGGGTGGCGACGAAGGCGGTGTCGATGCCCATGGACAGGCTGATCAGGCTCATCTCGGCCAGGCCGCCCGGCGCGAAGGCCAGCACCAGGGCCTGGAACGGAAGGCCCGTGGCCCCGGCAAGCGCCAGCGCGGAGACCAGCGCGGCGCCCATCATGAACACCGTCGATGCCGCCCCCCTC
>JACZWD010000274.1 GCA_022572335.1 Pseudomonadota bacterium | reverse complement strand
CAGGAAGGAGTTGGTGCCCCTCTCCATGACCGTGGAAGAGGCCATCAAGATGGTCATCTCGGGCGGCATCGTCACGCCCCCCGACACCCGGCCCCTGGAGGAGCAGAAAGTGCCCAAGGTCGCCGCCGCCACGTACGAGGACCTGGACGTCCTGCGCGAGAAGGACCGCACCCCGGTCCTGGTCACCAAGAAGAGGTGATTTACCCCGAGCCCGAGGCCCGGGTTGTGACGCGCTACGCAGCTTTTATGGGCTTACCGTTAGTTTGGCCGCGGGCAGGCCGGAGAGAGGCCACTAGGATGATCGCCCCGCGTCAGAGTTTCATCCCCATCTTGATGACGACGCTGGTGCCGTCCGACTGGGGATAGGAACTGAAGGGTTGTGTGTTGCGGGCACTGCCGACCCCGAGTTTGTAGTAATCCTGGTCGAACAGGTTGGACCGGTCCGCAATTTCACAGCTGGCAAGTCCTGTCAGAGCCAAAGCCAGCGCAACTGTCTTGGTTTTGATCATTGCGAAAGCCTCCTTGTCCTCGTTGGTGCAGGAGCCGAAACCTGACACCCGGTGACGCTTGAGGCGCCCGCTACCCAGCAACCTCCGCGCCAACCGATGGGAGAACGGCCGCCCTTCCGATATACGACCCGGATTCAGCGTTGTTCTCCCTGTCGAGCGTTGCCAGCGGAACCTCCCGGACTGTTCGGGGGCGTCCGCGTAGCGCCGAAAACGAGCGCCGGCACGCGGCCCGCGTCCCGGAGAGCTAAAATACACACTTGAATGTTTATTTACAAATACAAATTTTTTATTTAAATTATTGGTAATTTCTATATGCTTAAATTATCATTGTACTTTACTATATTTTACGAAAATATTTTTTGTTTCCGAGGAGCGCCGGCGAAACGATGACGGCGCAGCCGGATCCCCTTGGCGCCGATCTTGATCAGCTTCTCGCGCATCGTGGTCATCGACCGCTGCTCCACCTTCTTGGGTGGCGCCAATTTCCGCTGATGGCTGTCAGCGGACATCGGGGGCGCCGGTCAAAACGCCGCCAGGCCGACATTTATGAGGGACACGTATTACCCCGAGCGCAGGTACTTCACCGCCGCGTCGCGCTCGAACAGGTAAAGGAGCGTACGCAGCGCGCGGCCGCGGGCCGAGGTGAGGTCCGCATCCCTTCCCAGGATGAGCCCGGCGTCGTCCCGGGCCGCCGCCAGCAACTCGGCGTGGGCGGCGAGGTCGGCGAGGCGGAATTCGGGCATGCCGCTCTGGCGGGTGCCGAGCAGTTCCCCGGCGCCGCGCAGGCGCAGGTCCTCCTCGGCGATGCGGAAGCCGTCGTTGGTCTGGCGCATGATGGCGAGCCGTCCCCGCGCCGTCTCGGTGAGGGGCGCGGCGTACAGCAACAGGCAGGTGGACGCCGTGGTGCCGCGGCCGATGCGGCCGCGCAGCTGATGAAGCTGGGAAAGGCCGAAGCGCTCGGCGTGTTCGATCACCATCACCGTGGCCGCGGGCACGTCCATGCCCACCTCGACCACCGTGGTGCAGACCAGGAGGTCCACCGTGCCGGCGGCGAAGGCCTGCATGGCGGCGTCCTTGTCGGCGCCTTTCAGGCGCCCGTGCAGCAGTCCGACGCGCTCGCCGAAAACCTGCGCAAGCTTGCCGTAGCGCTCCTCGGCGGCGGCGGCGTCGAGGGCTTCGGATTCCTCCACCAGGGGGCACACCCAGTAGACTTTGCCGCCCCCGTCCACGGCCCGGGCGACGGCGGCGATCACGTCGTCCAGGCGTCCCAGCGGCATCACCCGGGTGTCCACGGGCGGCCGCCCGGCCGGCTTTTCGAGGAGCCTGGATTCGTCCATGTCGCCGTAGGCGGTGAGCATCAGGGTGCGGGGAATGGGGGTCGCCGTCATCACCAGCACGTCCGCGGCCCGTCCCTTGGCGGCCAGGGTCAGGCGCTGGTGCACCCCGAAGCGGTGCTGCTCGTCGATCACGGCGAGGGCCAGATCGTGGAAGGCGACGTCGTCCTGGAACAAGGCGTGGGTGCCCACGGCCAGCGCCGCCTGGCCGCCGGCCAGGTCGTCGAGCAGGGTCTTCCGCTGGCGCCCCTTCTCGCGCCCCGTCAGCAGCGCCACCGTGACGCCGGCCGCCGCGGCCAGGGGCT
>JACZWD010000112.1 GCA_022572335.1 Pseudomonadota bacterium | reverse complement strand
GACCCGAAGGGCGGTCTTGCGAGGCCCCCGGACGTCGTCGCGCGCCGCTTGTGATGCTCCAGCATCACGGCGCGCCGCGCTCCTAGCCGGAAACCTCGCAAGACCGTCGTATGGTGCGCGAAATCGTGAAAGTAAGTACTGGCCCATGAAAGTCGACGGCACCCACTACCGCACCATCTGGCCGGCCGCGGACGGCTGGGCGGTGGAGGTCATCGACCAGACGCGGCTGCCCCACGCCTTCGTCACCGTGCGCCTGGAAACCGTCGCCGACGCGGCCCGCGCCATCACCTCCATGCAGGTGCGCGGCGCCCCCCTGATCGGCGCCACGGCCGCCTACGGCCTGTGCCTGGCGGTGCGCCGGGACCCCTCCGACCGCGCCCTCCGATCGGCCTTCGAGCTGCTGCTCGGGACCCGCCCCACGGGGGTGAATTTGCGCTGGGCGCTGGACGACATGATGGGCGTCCTCAGGCAGTTGCCGCCCGGGCGCCGGGCCGAGGCCGCCTACCGGCGGGCCGCCGAGATCTGCGACGAGGACGTGGAGATCTGCGCCGCCATCGGCGACCACGGACTGGCGCTGATCGAACAGGCGTGGGAGAGAAAGGGCAAAACCGGCCGCGTCAACGTGCTCACCCACTGCAACGCCGGCTGGCTGGCGACGGTGGACTGGGGCACGGCGCTGGCGCCCGTCTACAAGGCCCACGACCTGAGCCTCCCCATCCACGTGTGGGTGGACGAGACCCGCCCGCGCAATCAAGGCGCGCGCCTGACGGCGTGGGAGCTGGGCCAGCACGGGGTCGCCCACACGGTGGTCGTCGACAACGCGGGCGGGCACCTCATGCAGCAAGGCATGGTCGACCTGTGCATCACCGGGACCGACCGCACCACGGCCTCGGGCGACGTTTGCAACAAGATCGGGACCTATCTGCAGGCCCTCGCGGCCTTCGACAACGGCGTGCCGTTCTACGTCGCCCTTCCCAGCCCGACCATCGACTGGACCATCGGCGACGGCGTCCGCGACATCCCCATCGAGGAACGCGATGTCGGCGAGGTGACATGCATGACCGGGCGCACCGCCGACGGCGCCGAGGCATCGGTGACCATCACGCCCGAGGGCAGCCCGGCGGCCAACTATGCCTTCGACGTCACGCCGGCCCGCCTGGTGACCGGGTTGATCACCGAGCGCGGGGTGTGCGCGGCGTCCGCCGACGGCCTGGCGGACCTGTTTCCCGAGCACAAGGCCCGGGCCCCATGAGGCACCAGCGCCGGCGCCGGGAAATCATCGAGACGGCGCGGAGGATGAACGCGCTCGGCCTCAACCGCGGCACATCGGGCAACATCAGCGCGCGCGTCGACGGAGGGCTGCTCATCACCCCTTCGGGCATCCCGTATGAGGAATGCCGCCCCGGCGACATCGTCGAGATGGGGATGGACGGCACCTCCGACGACCGGCGCCGGCCGTCCAGCGAGTGGCGTTTCCACCGCGACATCCTGGCCGCCCGCCCCGAGGTCGGCGCCGTCGTCCACGCCCACTCCCCCTTCGCCACGACCCTCGCCTGCCTGGGCCGCGGCATCCCGGCCTTCCACTACATGATCGCCGTCGCCGGCGGCAGGGACATCCGCTGCGCCCCCTACGCCACCTTCGGCACCCAGGCGCTGTCCGACGCGGCGGTGAAGGCCCTGGAGGGCCGCCGCGCCTGCCTGCTCGCCAACCACGGCATGATCGTGGTGGGACCGGCCCTGAAGGCGGCCCTGGCCCTGGCCGTGGAGGTGGAGGCCCTGGCCGAGCAGTACTGGCGCGTCCTGCAGGTGGGCGAGCCCGCCCTGCTCGACGACGCCGAGATGGACGTGGTGCTGGAGAAATTCAGGACCTATGGCCAGGACGCCGGCGGACAGGGGGACACCGGGTAACGGTCGGGGCTCGCCGGGGCGGCGGCGGGCGAAGCCCTTTTTCAGCAGCCTGCTAGTGCACGTCGGACCAGATCTTGCGCTTGAGCGCGTAGAGCATGGCCGTCAGCACGAGGAGGAAGAGCAGCGTCTTGATCCCCAGACGCTTGCGGTCCTCCAGTGTCGGCTCCGCCGCCCAGGCGAGGAAGGTGACAACGTCCATGGACATCTGTTGCACGGTGGCCTTGGTGCCGTCGGCGTACTCCACCGCGCCGTCCGCCAGCGGCGGCGGCATGGCGATCTGCTGGCCGGAGAAGTATTCGTTGAAGAACAATCCTTCCATCACCTCGACGCCCGCCGGCACCTCGTCCCTGTAGCCGACGAGCACGGCATGCAGGTAGTCCTCCCCGCCCTTGCGGGCCTTGGTCATCACCGACAGGTCCGGCGGCAACGCGCCGGCGTTGGCCGCCCGCGCCGCCTGGGCGTTGGGGAACGGTGAGGCGAACGGATCGGTCGGCTTGGCCGGCCGGGTAAACATTTCGCCATCGTCATTGGGGCCGTCCTCAACCTCGAACTCGCGGGCTAGGGTCTTGATCTCCTCTTCGCTAAAGCCGACCGATTGCAGGTGGCGGTAGTAGACAAGGCTCAGGGAGTGACAGGCGGCACAGACCTCCGTGTAGACCTGCAGGCCGCGTCTGAGCGCGGCGCGGTCGAAGGTGCCGAAGACGCCGTTGAACGACCACGCCTGGGCGGCCGGTTTCGGGACCTCGGCGAAAGCGGTGCCGGCGCCGAGGGTCAGCGCCAGGACGGCGCCAAGAACGAATTTGCCCATCAGGCCGCCTCCGTGACCGTGTCGCTGTCCTTGGTGACCGCCGCGCTGATGCTTTCCGGCGGGGACCGTGGCCGCTCCAGCTTGCCGAGCACGGGCAGCACGACGAGCAGATGAAGGAAATAGTACGCCGTGGCCACCTGCCCGATCCTGAGAAACGAGACCGCGCCCATGAACATGGCATCGGGACTGTTGAAACCGACCCAGCCCAGGACAATGCAGTCGATCAAAAAGAACCAGTACACCTGCTTGTAGATGGGCCGGTACCGGGCGCTGCGCACCTTCGAGGTGTCCAGCCAGGGCACGAGCACGAGGATCAGGACGGAGCCGAACATGGCGATCACCCCGATCAGCTTGGCCGGGATGAACCAGATGTCGAACGTGATCGCCCTGAGGATCGCGTAGAACGGCGTCAGGTACCATTCGGGCACGATGTGGGTCGGCGTCTGCATGGGGTTGGCCTTGATGTAGTTGTCGGGCTCAACGAAAAAGTTGGGCGCGAAAAACACGAAGCCGAGGAAGACCAGCATGAACACGCCGAGCCCGAACAGGTCCTTGATCGTGTAGTAGGGATGGAACGGAATGGTGTCCTGCGGTCCCTTGGTGTCGATCCCCAGCGGGTTGTTGGAATGGTGCACATGCAGCGCCCACAGGTGCAAGAACACCAGGGCGAAGATCACGAAGGGCAGCAGGTAGTGCAGCGAGAAGAAGCGGTTGAGGGTCGGATTGTCCACCGAGAACCCGCCCCACAACCAAGTCACGATCGGCTCGCCGATCAACGGAAAGGCGGAGAACATGTTGGTGATCACGGTGGCGGCCCAGAAGCTCATCTGCCCCCACGGCAGCACATAGCCCAAGAAAGCCGTCGCCATCATGGTGAGCAGGATGATAATGCCGATGATCCACAGCATCTCGCGCGGGGCCTTGTAAGAGCCGTAATAGAGGCCGCGGAAGATGTGGATGTAGACGACGGCGAAGAACATGGACCCGCCGTTCATGTGCACGTAGCGTATCAGCCAGCCGTAGTTGACGTCGCGCATGATGCGCTCGACGCTCTCGAAGGCGTAGTCCACATGCGGCGTGTAGTGCATGGCCAGGACGATCCCGGTGACGATCATGATGGTCAGCGTGATTCCGGCCAGGGAGCCGAAGTTCCACCAGTAGTTCAGGTTCTTCGGCGTCGGGTAGTCGATCAGATGGTCCTGCGTGAACGAGAAGACCGGCAGGCGGTATTCGATCCACTTGACGACGGGGTTGTTCCAGGTCGGTGAGGTCATGGCCGGCGCCCTACCCGATCTTGATCTTGGTGTCGGTGACGAACACGTACTTGGGCACCGCCAGGTTCTCCGGCGCCGGCCCCTTGCGGATGCGCCCCGACGTGTCGTAGTGGGAACCGTGACAGGGACAGAACCAGCCGCCGAAATCACCCCTGGGCTCGGTCGCCCTCTGGCCCAGCGGAATGCAGCCCAGATGGGTGCACACGCCGACCAGGATCAGCCATTCGGGCTTTTGCACCCGCTCGCTGTCGGGTTGGGGGTCGGGCAAATCGGAGGCGTCGTCCGCCTTGGCCCTAGCGATCTCCTTGGCCGTGCGGCGGCGGATGAAGACCGGCTTGCCGCGCCACACCACGGTGATGCTCTGGCCGACCTCGATGGGGGAAAGGTCGACCTCGGTCGACGACAGCGCCAGCACGTCCGCCGCCGGATTCATCTGGTGGATGAGGGGCCAGATGGCGAGCGCGGTGCCCACCGCGCCCACCGCACTCGTTGCGATCAGCAGAAAGTCGCGCCGGGTTTCGCCCTCGTGGGGCGCGCCGGCGGCGACGGTTGGGGCATCTGTCATGGAAAAGCCTCTATCTTTGCCCGCACGGTGGAGCCGCTCCCACACGTCGAACGCCTCAGACAGCGACCCGGACTGGAGGACGGGGTGCCAAACACCCCCACGGGACAACCTGCCGTGGATACAATGCGGGCGCACAATATAATGAAACACGCCGCCTTGGAAAGGGGGAACATGGGTAATTTCCGGTGTATATTCAATCCGCTTGTTGTGGAAACGCACCGTCGCCGGTTGGCCCCATGCGCCTCGCCCTTTTTGAGCCGGACATTCCCCAGAACGCCGGCGCCATGTTGCGCCTGGCGGCGTGCCTGGACGTTGCGGTGGACCTGATCGAACCCTGCGGCTTCGTCTTCTCGGACCGGCGGTTGCGCCGCGCCGGCATGGATTACCTGGACCGGGTGGCCCTCCGGCGCCACGTCTCGTGGCCGGCATTCCTGGCGGCGCGGGGCGAAGGTTCGGGGCGGCTGGTGCTTCTCACCACCGGCGCGGAGACGCCCTACGTGGCGTTCCGCTTCCACGCCGACGACGTGCTACTGGTGGGACGCGAGAGCGCCGGCGTACCCGACACCGTTCACGCGGCCGCCGACGCCGGCGTGCACGTTCCCATGGCCGCGGGCATGCGTTCCCTCAACGTGGCCGTCGCCGCGGCCATGGTCCTGGGCGAGGCCCTGCGCCAGACGGGAAAATTTCCGGAATATATAGCCCCATGACCCTGCCGACAGACGACCAGAAAAAGCGCGCCGCCGCCTGGTTCGAAAGCCTGCGCGACGATCTGTGCGCGGCGCTCGAGGACGTGGAGGACGCGTTTGCCGGCGCCGGCGAAGCCGGCCCGCCCGGCCGCTTCGAGCGCACGGCGTGGCGGCGCGAGGGCGGCGGCGGCGGGGTCATGTCGGTCCTCCGCGGCCGCGTCTTCGAAAAAGCGGGAGTCAACGTGTCCACGGTCAGCGGCGAATTCTCGGACCAGTTCCGCAAAAGAATCCCCGGCGCCGAAAAGGACCCCCGGTTCTGGGCCTCCGGCGTCTCGGTGGTGTTTCATCCGTGCTCGCCCCTGGTGCCGGCGGCGCACATGAACACCCGCATGATCGTCACCACCAGGGGCTGGTTCGCCGGCGGCGCCGACCTGACCCCGGTCTTCCCCGACGCCGACGACACCGGGGCCTTCCACGGGGCGCTGAAGCGCGCCTGCGACGCCCATGACTGCGCCGACTACGCCCGGTTCAAGGCGTGGTGCGACGAATACTTCTTCCTGCCCCACCGGGACGAAACGCGCGGCGTGGGCGGCATCTTCTACGACGAGCTCGCGTCGGGGGACTGGGAAAAGGACTTCGCCTTCACCCGCGACGTCGGCCGCGCCTTCGTGGAGGTCTATCCGCAACTCGCCCGCCGCCACATGGACAAGCCGTGGACCGACGAGCAACGCCGCCGGCAGCTGATCAAACGCGGCCGTTACGTGGAGTTCAACCTGCTTTACGACCGGGGCACCCTGTTCGGGCTGCAGACCGGCGGCCACACCGACGCCATCCTCATGTCGCTGCCGCCCGTGGTCCTGTGGCCCTGAATCGCGCTCACCGGGCGCCGCCGGCCAGGCCGCCCAGCTTTTCCAGGCAGGCCTTGCGGCCGGCCCGGTAGTCGCCGTCTTCCCACCACGTCTCCACGGCGCCCAGCAGTTCGCCGACGCGGGGGCCCGCGGGCACGCCGAGGGCGATCACGTCGCGGCCCTTCAGCGGGAATTCCAGCGGCGTCCAGGCGTCGGCCGCGGCGAGGGTGTCGAGCCACGCCCTCGTCCGCTCGCCCCGCCGGCGCGGGGTGACGGCCAACTCCCCGGCCCAGGCGAGCAGCACCCGGTCCCTGACCACGTCGGCGCCGGCCCGGTTGAGGGCGCGCCGGAGGGAACGTTGGTCCACGTCCGGGGTCACGTCATGGGGCGGCGGCGCCACCCTCACCAGCCGTTCCGTCTGCGGGTTCGACAGCCTGAGGCGCGCCGCCACCGAGCGCGCCCCGGCGGCGTCCACGTCGAGCAGGGCCGCCAGCCGCCGCAGGGCGTCGGGAGCCACCGAGTCGACCTTGATGGCGCTGGTCTCCAGCCAGCTCAGCATGCGCAGCCTGCCCACGTCCCCGGCCTCGGGGAGGACGTGTTCGAGCACCCCTTCGCCCCGCATCAGCACCAAGGTGTCCGCGGCGTCGGGCGCCATCACGAGGCGCAACATCTCGCCGCGCACGCGCTCGCCCGACAACCCGGAAAGCCGGGGCGCCAACGCCCGGCAGGCGGCAAGGGCGTCGATGTCCGGCGGCGGCCGGCCGTAGACGGCGTACATGCGAAAGAAGCGGAGCAGTCTCAACACATCCTCCTCGATGCGCTTCCCGGCGTTGCCGACGAAACGCACCCGGCGATGGTCCAGGTCGTCGAGACCGCCCATGGGGTCGTAGATGTCGCCCGCCAGGGTGCACGAAAGGGTGTTGATGGTGAAGTCGCGCCGCGCCGCGTCCGCCGTCCAGTCGTCGGTGAAGGCGACCTTGGCGCGGCGGCCGTCGGTCTCCACGTCGACGCGGAGCGTGGTCACCTCGAAGCGGGCCTCGCCGATCACGGCGGTCACCGTTCCGTGTTCGATGCCCGTGGGCACGGCCTTGATGCCGGCCTTCCCGAGCAGCGCGATGACCCTTTCCGGCGGCTCCGGGGTGGCGATGTCGATGTCCTCGACCGGGCGCTGGAGCACGGCGTCGCGCACGCAGCCGCCGACGAAACGGACGTCGGCCCCCGCCGCCGCCAGGGCCTCGACCACGGCAACCGTTTCCGGCGCCGTGATCCACGGCTGGGGCGTGACCTTGCCGGTGGGCTCCGGGACGGACTTGTTGCCGCTCGCGTCTCGTCCGCCGGGCGCGATCATTTGACCGTGCCGGGGACGACCCGGCCGCCTTCGAAGCGGGGCGGCTCATACGTTCCCTCCACATGGCCCTGGCCTATCAGCGCCGTTAACACCAGCCCCGCCACCATCAGCGCCAATCCCGCGGCGACGAGCCAGAACCACGGGCCGTCCTGCAGCGGCGTGGCCCCGCCCGCCGGGCCCTTGCCGGTCCGCCGCGCCAGCCATAACCAGCCGAAGTAGAGGGCGGCGGGGAGCATCAGGAGCAACAGGTATTGGAGCACGATTCTACTCATCGGCGGACCAGACGCTCATAGAGGTTGACCAACATGCCCGCGGTGGCGCCCCAAATGAATTTCCCACCGTAGGTCATGGCGTAAAAATGGCGCTCCTTCCCGTCGTACCGGCGGCTGTGCCGCTGGTGGTTCGCGGGGTCGAGAACGAATGCCAGCGGCACCTCGAACACCTCGGCCACCTCTTCCGCGTCCGGGGCCAGGTCGAAAGGAGTCTCCACCACCGCCACCACCGGGGTGACCCTGAAGCCCGTGCCCGTGATATAATCGTCCAGCCGGCCGAGGATTTCCACATGCCGGCGCTGCAGTCCGATTTCCTCCTCGGTCTCCCTCAACGCCGCCTCCTCCGCAACGCCGTCCCCGGGCTCTATGTGGCCGCCGGGAAAGCTGATCTGCCCGGCGTGGTCGGCCAGATCCTCGGTGCGCCGGGTCAACAGCACGGTCAGCCCCCGGGCGCGGTCGATCAAGGGCACCAGCACCGCGGCGGGCGTCAACGGTGCACGCGGAAGCGTGCCCGGATTGAGATCGTGATCTCCGCGCACCGCGCCCGCGGCGCCTACCGCCTGTTGCGCGAACCGCCGGCTGATCCATTGCCGGGTCAGGATGCGGCTGGTGATCGGAGTCACGGATTTCCGTCCGCCTTGCCGTCGGCGAATAACACCCGGCCGCTGCGCATACCGAACACGGTATCGTGACCGGCCTTCTCCTCCATGCTTAGTGTCCTGTCTCAGAGATTCGTGCACTATACGATCGTTTTTCCCGTTTCCTCGGCAGGAGGGGACGCGCCGGCGATGCGGGGCCATCGTCAAGCGTTCCCGACGCCCCGAGGGGGCGGGAAAAGCGACCCGGAGGGCGGTCTTGCGAGGCCCCCGGGGGGGACAAGGGGGGTGTCCCCCCGGCTACGGTATGCGGGGGACGCCCCCGCGGCCCCCGGCGTCGTCGCGCGCCGCTTGTGATGCTCCAGCATCACGGCGCGCCGCGCTCCTAGCCGGAAACCTCGCAAGACC
>JACZWD010000111.1 GCA_022572335.1 Pseudomonadota bacterium | reverse complement strand
GGTCGCGGGGGCGCCCCCCGCATACGGTGTCGGGGGGACACCCCCCGGTGGCCCCCCGGGGCGTCGGGAAGGCTTGCCGATGGGCCGCCATCGCCTGCGCCTCCCCTCCTGCCGAGGAAACGGGAAAAGCGATCGTAGGGGTGCACTTTAGCTGATACGGGCCACTCGCGGGGGCCGGTGGAGATCAGAGTCCGGTCACCAACTTCTTGGCGTCGTCGCCTTTGGATGGCGCGGTGGGCTTGGAATTGTCCTTTCGCGAAGCGCCCGAGGCGGTGCTCACCAGATTGATCTTGCCCTCGGCCAGGAACTCGCCCTCGCCCAGGCGCTTGCAGTGGCCCTCCAGGAATGCGCCTTCCTCTACGGACAGTTTTTCGTGCAGGATGTTGCCGACCACGTGGGCGCTCTTCGCCAGGGTGACGGCGCGGGCCTTGATCTGGCCGTTGACCGTGCCAAAGACGTGAACCGTGTCGCCGACGATCTCTCCCTTGATCGTGGCGCTCTCGCCGATGAGCAGAACCTTGGTGCGGATGTCGCCGTCGATGAAACCATCGACCTGGACCTCGCCCTCGCACTTCAGGTCGCCGACGATACGCAGATCGGGCCCGATGATCGAGGGCGCCGCCGGCTTTCGCGAAACCTGAGCTGCAGGCTTATTGCCGGGCTCGTTTTTACTCTTGGAAAACATGGCGTCCTGCCTTGATGAACTTCATGGGGTTCTTGGCCTTGCCCTTGAACAGAATCTCGTAATGGACATGTGCACCCGTACTACGACCGGTGCTGCCAAGCAAGGCGATCTTATCACGGAATTTAAGTTGCTGCCCTTTTTTAACAAGAATTTTGTGGAGATGCCCGTAGCGGGTCTTGAGCCGGGCCCCGTGATCGACTTCGATCAGCCTTCCGTATTTGCCGCTCCAGCCCGCGTAGGTGACCACCCCCGGCGCCGTGACGTAGAGCGGCGATTTGAAGACGCTGCCCAGATCGACTCCGTAATGGGCGGCCCATTTCCTGTTGATGGGGTCGCGCCGCTTGCCGAAAGGGCTGGTGATGGAAAAGGAATCGAGTGGCGCGGTCAGGGGCAGTTTGCGCATTACCGATTCGAGGGCCTGGGAATGCTGCAGGCGGGCGTCCAGGGTGCTGAGGTTGGCTTTCAGGCGGTCGGCGGGAAGGGCGTCGGGCTCGACCGCGATGAAGGGCCCCCCTTGCCCTCTGGGCAAGCCGGTGGCGGCCTCGAGAAGCCGGTCCGCGGTCAGCCCCGTCAACCGGACCACCTTCTCCATGGACTCGATGTAGGCGACGGCGTGGTCGGTCAGGCGTTGCACCGATTCCAGTTCCGCTTCCTGGAGTTCGCCGAGCCGGGTTTCCAAATTGCTGATGTGGCGGCGCATCCGGTTGCCTTCGAACAGGGCCCGGTTGCGCTCCACCAGCGCGGTCTGCAAATCGACCTCGACCGTGCCCAGGTTGTCCCTGAGGGTGAAGTTGTGGTTTGCCAGGGCGTTCATCCGGTCTTCGATCTCGCGCAACTGCCCTTTCAGGTTCTGGCGCGCGGCGATCACGTCTTTCCGTTCCTCATCGGTCGTCGTGAGGCGGTACGCCACCGACTTCAGGTTTTGCTGGAGGACCGTGTTTCGCTCCACCAGGTTCAGCATCAGGGCGTGGTTTTCCTCCAGATCCAGGGTGATGGAGGCGAGTTTCTTCTGATACTCGGAAACCTCGCCGAGCAGGCCCCGGTACGCACGGCGGGCATCGGCGATGTCAATGTCCCGGCTGGCGAGGATCTTTTCGTGGAACACGAGGCTGACAGAGCTGAAGGCCGACCAGGCCCCCACCAGCGCGACCACAATCACCAGCGTGATCTGCGCCCGGCCGGGGATGGGGATATAGGAAATGCGGCCTTTGGTACGAAAGAAAAGATGTCGTTGGGGAAAATGACGTCGCATCCAACGTGCGACCCGGCCCCCCCGGCCATCCCGCAGATGCCGCTTTCTCATTGTGCGCCCCCCTGTACGAATGCGCCGGTGTTTTGGCGCTCTTACGCAGAACGCCGCTTTTTATGGACACCACTGTTTCCGGCCTCGGGCCGCTGCAAGGGCACCGGTCGGTGTCTCCTTCGTGCATCCGTTTTCCCGCGGAAAGCGTATCGGGTAGCGGGGGCCCTTGCAAGCCCCGAATGGGCGCATTTCGGCGGCTTGCAGCGGGGCGATGGTGGCCCCGCCGGCGCCGGGTGCGCGGGGCCGCGGACGGTTTGGCCGTACACTTTGGCGGCCCCGGGAGGTATGGTCACGCTGACGGGGGCCGAGGGCACGGAAAGGACTTGCCACGTGAGGGCCAATCGGGGACTGCCCACCGGGCTGAGTTTGCGTACGCCGGCCGGCTTGGTGGCAACGTGGTTCGGGGTGGGATTTCTGCCCAAGGCGCCCGGGACATGGGGGTCCCTCGCCGCCCTGCCCTTCGCCTGGGCGATCCATCAGACGTTGGGGCGCCCCGGCCTTGCCGCCGCCATCGTCATCGTGTTCGTGGTCGGGGTGTGGAGTTCCACGGTCATCGTCGGGCGCGGCGGCAGCGGCGACCCGTCGGCCATCGTCGTCGACGAGGTGGTTGGACAGTGGCTGGTGCTGGTCGTCGTCCACCCGGACGTTTTCCTGTACGCCGCCGGGTTCGTTCTTTTCCGCGCCGCCGATATCGTCAAGCCGTGGCCGGTCTCGTGGGTGGACCGCAGAGTCAAGGGCGGCCTGGGGGTGATGTTGGACGACGTGGCGGCGGCCGCCTACGCCGCCGGCGTGCTCTACGCCGTCGCCCGATGGTTGGAGCCATGACCATGTTCCCGGACCGGGTGCTGCGCCTGGCCGACGAGATCCTCGCCGCCTGCCGCGCCGGCGGCCTGCGCCTGGCCGTCGCCGAATCCTGTACCGGCGGGCTGGTCGCCGGCGGCCTGACCGCGGTGCCCGGGTCGTCCGACATGGTGGAGCGCGGCTTCGTCCCCTACTCCGACGCGGCCAAGGGCGAGATGCTCGGCGTGGCCGACTCCCTGCTCGCCGCCCACGGGGCGGTCAGCGCCGAGGTGGCGCGGGCCATGGCCGAAGGGGCGCTGGAGCGCTCGTCCACCGATCTCGCAGTCGCCGTCACCGGCATCGCCGGCCCGGGCGGCGCCACGCCGGCCAAGCCGGTGGGGCTGGTGCACATCGCGGCGGCGCGCCGGGGCCGGGACACCGTGGACGAACGGCACGTCTTCTCCGGCGACCGCGCGGCGGTGCGCCTGCAGGCGGTGGAGGCGGCATTGGTGCTGCTGCTCAGGCAGGCCACGGCGCCCGGCCAGTGAGGGCGGAGACGGCTCGGAGCGCGTGTGCTCGATGAAGGTTGGCGTGGTTGGGCTTGGAGTGCTGCCTTGCCACCACGTCGGATTTATCTGGAAACAAGGCTCCCTCACGGCCGATAATTGCCTCCATGAGGAATCGCTTCGCCATTTCCGGAGGTGCCGCTGTCCGGGCCGCGCGGACGGCCGCGGCGCTCTTCTTCGCGGTCATGGCGCCGGCTTTCGCGGACGGCCTCGGGGGGGATGCGGCGGAGCGGCTTCGCGCGGTCATTTCGGGCGACCACCGCGCGGCCGGAAACAAGGCCCGCGACCGCTACCGCCATCCGTTCGAGACCCTCTCGTTCTTCGCGATCTCGCCCGGCATGACCGTTGTCGAAATCTGGCCGGGAGGGGGCTGGTATACGGAGATCCTGGCGCCGTTCCTGAAAGGGAAAGGGCGCTATTACGCGGCAAGCTGGGACCAGGATTCGAAAAGCGATTTTGTGCAACGGCAACTGCGCCGGTACCGCGAAAAACTGTCCGCACGGGCCGATCTATACGGAGAAGTCGTCATCACGGAGCTATCGAGAAACAAGACCGACATCGCGCCGCCGGGCACGGCGGATTTGGTCCTGACGTTCCGCAACGTCCACAACTGGATGAAGCGGGGATACGAACGGACGATCTTCGAAGCGATGTTCACGGCGCTCAGGCCGGGCGGGGTGCTTGGCCTGGTCGAGCACCGCGGCGATCCCGAGGTGTGGCCGGACCCGCAGGCGTTGTCCGGCTATGTGAACGAGGAAACCGTCATCGATATCGCCGAGGACGTCGGCTTCCGTCTGGTCGCCAAATCCCAGACCAACGCCAATCCGAAGGATACGAAGGACCACCCGGAAGGGGTATGGACCTTGCCGCCCTCGTTGCGATTGAAGGAGCAGGACCGTGACAAATATCTTTCGATCGGAGAAAGCGACCGGATGACCTTGAAATTCGTAAAGCCGCGGTAAGATCCACCCATGAACACCGAGTCGGAATGGCAGTCGCTCCGGCGTCGCCTCGAAGCCTTGAAGGAAACCGTGGCCGGGGAGTTACGGAGCTATCCGCCGCCGATCCCGGCATGCGATGTGCAATTCAACCGCTTGCTGGAGCTACGCCGGTTGCTGCCGCGGGAACTGGCGCGTCTGGATCTCGCGGCGAATGACCAATCGATCACGATCGAAGAGTTCATCCGCTCTTCGCCGTGCGCAGCGGCGTTGTCCGCATCGCTTCCCAAGCGCTGACCTCCGACCGACGTAGCTTGGGTGGCGGGATACAAAGCTCACGCTCTTTACGAGGGCCGCGCCTGGCGCGCCCCCGGGGCGTCCGCGGCGGCCTCTGCCGGTGCGGCCTCGGGGCGGCCATAGAGCGCGCCGGCCCGTTTCTCGAAGGCGGACACCATGATCCTGACCGCCTCGTTGAACAGGACGCCCATCATCCGCTGCATGAGTCGCGAGCGGAACTCGAAGTCGATGTAGAATTCGATCAGGCACGCACCGTCGCCGTGGGGCTCGAAAATCCAGTGATTGTTCAGGTACTTGAACGGCCCCTCGAAATAGGAGACGTCGATGCGCCGGGGACGGTCGAACACGTCCCTTGTCGTGAAGCCTTCGCGGAATATCTTGAAGCCGATCACCATGTCGGCCATGAGCGTGTTGCCCTCGCGCTTGCGGACGCGGGCCGCCACGCACCAGGGCAGGAATTCGGGGTAGCGTTCCACGTCGGCCACCAGGTCGAACATCTGTTCCGGCGTGAACGGAACGACGCGATTTTCCGCGTGGGTGGGCATGGCGCCGGTCAGCCGGCCCGGGCTTTCGCCCGGCGCGCCGCGCGCAGGGCCGCGAAGTCCCTGTCGGCGTGATAGGACGACCGCGTCAGCGGCGACGACGCCACCATCAGGAATCCCCTGGCCAGCGCCAGGCGCCGGTATTCCTCGAACTCGTCCGGCGTGACGTAGCGGTCCACGGGCGCGTGGCGGGGCGTCGGCCGAAGGTACTGGCCGATGGTCAGGAAATCGACATCGGCCGAGCGCTGATCGTCCATCACCTGCAGGACTTCGCGGCGCTCCTCGCCCAGTCCGACCATGATTCCCGATTTCGTGAAGATGGCCGGATCGAGCTTCTTCGCCTGATCGAGCAGGCGCAGCGAATGGAAGTAGCGCGCCCCCGGGCGGATGGTCCGATAGAGCCGGGGCACCGTTTCCAGGTTGTGGTTGAAGACGTCGGGACGGGCCGCGATCACCGCCTCCAGGGCCCCTTCCTTGTTGCGGAAGTCGGGCGTCAGCACCTCGATGGTGGTCCCCGGCGAGGCCTCGCGGATGCGTTCGATGCAGCGCACGAACTGGGCCGCCCCGCCGTCGTCCAGGTCGTCCCGGTCGACCGAGGTGACGACCACGTGCCTGAGCCCCATAGAGGCGACGCTGGCGGCCAGGTTCTCCGGCTCCAGGGCATCGACGGCGCCGGGCCTGCCGGTCTTGACGTTGCAGAAGGCGCAGGCGCGGGTGCAGATGTCGCCGAGGATCATCACGGTGACGTGGCCGCGCGACCAGCACTCGCCGATGTTGGGACACGCCGCCTCTTCGCAGACCGTGTGCAGGCCGTGGGCGCGCATGAGCCTCAGGGTTTCGCCGTACCCTGCGGACGTCGGCGCCTTGACGCGGATCCAGGGCGGCTTGCGCGGTTGCGGCGTTTCCGCTTTCAGGGGCTGGACGTTGGTCATGGGTTAGAAATGGATGGCCCGTCCGTACGCGTCAAGCACCGATTCGTGCATCATCTCCGACAGGGTCGGATGGGGGAAGATGGCGTGCATGAGTTCGGCCTCGGTGGTTTCCAGGGTCTTGGCGACGGCGAAGCCCTGGATCAGTTCCGTGACCTCGGCGCCGATCATGTGGGCGCCGAGCAGTTCCCCGGTGGCGGCGTCGAACACGGTCTTGACCAGCCCCTCGGGCTCGCCCAGGGCCAGCGCCTTGCCGTTGCCGATGAACGGAAAGCGGCCGACCTTGACCTCGTGGCCCTGCGCGACGGCCTGTTTCTCGGTCAGGCCGATGCTGGCGACCTGGGGCCGGCAGTAGGTGCAGCCGGGAATGCGGCTCTTGTCCAGGGGATGCACGCCCTCGACGCCGGCGATCTTCTCGACGCAGATGACTCCTTCGTGGCTGGCCTTGTGGGCCAGCCAGGGCGGCCCGGTCACGTCGCCGATGGCATAGACGCCGGGCTCGCCGGTGCGGCCCCATTCGTCGATGACGATGTGGCATTTAACCACCTTCACCTTGGTGCCCTCGAGGCCGAGGTTCTCCACGTTGCCGACGATGCCGACGGCCAGGATCACCCTCTCGGCGCGCACCTGGGTCGACTCGCCGCCGGCCTCGACGGTGGCGGTGACGCCGCTCTTCGCCTTTTTCAGGCCGGTCACCGTCGCCGAGGTGAGGATCTTCATTCCCTGTTTCTCGAAGGCCTTGCGGGCGAAGTCCGAGATCTCCTCGTCCTCCACCGGCAGCACCCGGGGCAGCGCCTCGACCACCGTCACCTCGGCGCCGAAGTCGCGGTAGAAGCTGGCGAACTCGATGCCGATGGCCCCGGAGCCGACGACCAGGATGGACTTCGGCATGACCTCGGGGACCATCGCCTCCTTGTAGGTCCACACCAGCTTGCCGTCCGGCTCCAGGCCCGGCAGCGACCGCGCCCGGGCGCCGGTGGCGAGAACGACGTGCTTGGCGGCCAGGTCGGCGATCCCCTTGCCGTCTTTTTCCACGCGCACCTTGCCGGCGCCGTCGAGGCGTCCATAGCCGTCGAAGACCGTGACCTTGTTCTTTTTCAACAGGTACCCGACGCCGGTACTGAGCTGCTTGGCCACGGCGCGGGAGCGTTCAACCACTTTCTTCACGTCGAAGGATATCTCCTTGACGCTCAATCCGAATTCCTCCGCCCGGTGCATGGTGTGGAAGATCTCGGCCGTGCGCAGCAGCGCCTTGGTCGGGATGCAGCCCCAGTTGAGGCAGATGCCGCCCAGGTGCTCGCCTTCCACCACCGCCGCCTTCATGCCCAGCTGGGCGGCGCGGATGGCGGTCACGTAGCCGCCCGGCCCGGCGCCGACGATGATGATGTCGAAAGAGGTGTCGGACATGGGGGCGCGCCTCACAACAGCATGGTCAGCGGCGCTTCGACGAGCCGTTTGAAGGCGGCGAGGAACTCCGCGCCCACGGCGCCGTCCACCGAGCGGTGGTCCACCGCCAGGGTGCACGACATGACCGTGGCGACGGCCAGGGCCCCGTCCTTGACCACCGGGCGCTGGGCGCCGGCGCCGACGGCGAGGATGCACGACTGGGGCGGGTTGATGATGGCGGCGAACTCCTTGACGCCATACATGCCCAGGTTGGAAATGGTGAAGCCGCCGCCCTGGTATTCCTCGGGCAGCAGCTTGCCCTCGCGGGCGCGGCCCGCCAGGTCGTTCATCTCGCGGGAGAGAACGAGGAGCCCCTTGTTGTCGGCGTCGCGGATGACCGGGGTGATGAGGCCGCCGGGCGTCGCCACGGCGACGCAGACATCGACCCTGTCGTAGCGGAGGATGGCCTCGTCGGTCCACGTGGCGTTGGCCGCCGGCACCTGGCGCAGGGCCAGGGCGGTGGCGCGGATGATGAAGTCGTTGAGCGAAAGCTTATAGCTTCCCTCGCCTTCCGGGGCGTTGGCGTTCAGCTCCCGGCGCACGCCGAGCAACGCGTCCTCGACATCGTCAACGACGACCGCGCCTTCATTCCATTCGAGGACGCCGATGGCCAGCTGACGGTGATCAACAAATCCATGATTGCCCACATCCGGCCGATGGAAAGCACCAGCAGCCGCGGCGAGCTGCGGGCGGTGGCGGCCGGCTGAGGCGGCGTCCGCGTTGCGCTCATCCGAAATGGGCCCTCGCCCACCCACGACGGCGGATCGGGGCTTCGGAACGCTCGCTCGCGCCGGCATTCGATTATCGTTTATCATTCGGCGACGGTCGTTCGGCGGCCGGCTTGGCGCCGGGCGGGCGATGCCGGCTGGCGGATAACGCGTCCGCAAGGCCGGCAAGGCGGCATGACGAGGGAGAAGCCGCATGCGCGCGGTTTGGTACACCGACGTTGGCCCGGCGGCCGAGGTCTTGCAGATTGGTACGATCGAGGCGCCCGAACCCGGACCCGGCGAGGTGCGCGTCCGGCTCGCGGCGTCGGGGGTCAATCCCGTCGATGTGAAGCGCCGCCGGGGGGCGCGCGGCCGTGTTCATGCAGAGCAGCGGCTTCGGCAACACGATCAACGCGCTGGCCCAGCTCTGCATCGTCAACCGCATCTCCGTCCCGCTCTTCATCGGCATGCGCGGGGGCCTCGGTGAGTTCAACGCCGCCCAGATACCCCCCGCCCAGGCCGTCGTGCCCATCCTCGATACGCTCGGCATCCCGCACTACGCGCCGCAGCGGGAGGAGGACGTCGCCGCGCTCGTCGACGGCGCTCTCCAGCTCTGCTACGCGGGCCGCGCGCCCGTCGCCGTGCTGCTGTACTCGTCGCTCGTGGGGGC
>JACZWD010000110.1 GCA_022572335.1 Pseudomonadota bacterium | reverse complement strand
CCACGCCCGGGCGGCGGTAGCGCCGCCGTCTCGCTGGGCGCCGGCCTCCCACCGGGCCACGTCGCGCAAGCGCGCCCGCCTCAGCCCGCGGCCGGGAACCAGGAACGATATCGCCTCCAACAGGTTGGTCTTGCCGGCGCCGTTGGGCCCGGCGAGCACCACCGGCCGCGGATCGGTCTCCAGTCTCTGGCGGCGGAAGCAGCGGAAGTCCGTCAACGTCAGGCGGGCGACCGAAAGGCGTGCCGCGACGGCTTCACTGTCCGCGGGATGTTCGCTCAAGGCGTCCAGTTCCGCCAAACCTTGCGAGGAGATCAGGGCCGCGTCCTCATACGCGCATGGGCATGAGCACATAGAGTGCCCCGCCGTCGCCCACCTCGCGCAGAATCGTCGGCGACGCCGCATCGGCCATGGCGACCCGGGCGTTGTCGCCCTCGATCTGTTGGGTGATGTCGAGCAGGTAGCGCGAATTGAAGCCGATCTCGATATTCTCGCCGCTGTAGGTGACCTCCAGTTCCTCGGTGGCCGTGCCGTTTTCCGGACTGCTGGCCGACAAAACCAGATTGCCGTCACTCAACGACAACTTCACCGCCCGCGACTTGTCGCTGGAGATGGCGCACACCCGGTCCACGGCTTCCGCCAACTGCCGGCGGTCGACCTCCATCTCCTTGTCATTGCCGGTGGGGATGACGCGCTGGTAATCGGGAAAGGTGCCGTCGATCACCTTCGAGGTCAGCACGGCATCGTCGAAGGTAAAGCGGACCATGGTTTCCGACAGCGAGACGGCGATTTCCGCCGTCGTCTCTTCGATGAGCTTGCACAACTCGTTGACCGTCTTGCGCGGGACGATGATGCCGGGCATGCCTGTCGCGCCCTCGGGCAGGGGCACCTCGACGCTGGCCAGGCGGTGACCGTCGGTGGCCACGGCGCGCAGCACGTCGACGCCTTCGCGCTGGGCGGCGTGCAGGTAAACGCCGTTGAGGTAGTACCGCGTTTCCTCGGTGGAGATGGCGAACCGCGTGCGGTCGATCAGGGTGCGCAGGTCCGCCGCCGCCAAACGGAAGGTGTGGGGCAGGTCCCCTCCCGACATCACCGGGTAGTCCTCGGGCGGCAGGCAGGCCAGCGAGAAGCGGGAACGCCCGGAAACCAGGGTGAGACGCCCATCCTCGCCGCCCTGTTCGATTTCAATCTGCGAGCCTTCGGGCAGCTTGCGCACGATGTCGTAGAGGGTGTGTGCCGGCGCCGTGGTGGCGCCCGGGGTGGCCACCTCGGCCTCCGCGCTTTCGACCACGTCCAGGTCCAGGTCGGTGGCATTCAGGCGCAGACGGTTGTCGCCGGCCTCCAATTTCACATTCGAGAGGATGAGAATGGTGTTGCGGCGTTCGACCACGCTTTGCACGTGTCCCAGCGATTTCAAGAACGCGGCCCGTTCGATGGTGAGTTTCATGGCATCTTCAAGGTCCGTGGTTTGGTTGGCGCGCAAGCGCACGCCTTACAATATCCGGAGCCCTCAAGGAAAGGCGCGGACGGGGCCGTGGAAGTGCCCCGCGAGAAGGTTGTCATTATAGCAAAAGCTCTTGGAACCCGAAGTGATTTCCGCTCCGGCGGGCGTCCGTCCCGGGATCCGGAACATCGCCCCTGAAGGCGCCGCCGAAAAGTCCGTCAGCCCTCCAACATGCGCCGCAGGAGTTCCACATCCTCGGCGAAGCTGGAGTCGTACTCGCGCAACTCATCGACCTTGCGCACGGCGTGCATCACCGTGGTGTGGTCGCGTCCGCCGAACTTGCGCCCGATCTCGGGCAGCGAGCGCGACGTCAGTTGCTTGGCCAGATACATGGCCACCTGGCGGGGGCGGGCGACGGAGCGGGCGCGCCTGGCCGAGTGCATGTCGGAGAGGCGGATGTTGAAGTGGGCCGCGACGCTCTTCTGAATCTCCTCGATGGTGACGCGCCGGTCGTTGGCGCGCAGCAGGTCGTGAATCACTTCCTGGGTGGTCTCCAGGGAAATGCTGCGCCCCACCAGTTGCGAATGGGCGACGATGCGGTTGAGCGCGCCTTCGAGCTCGCGCACATTCGCCGTGATCTTGTGGGCCAGGAACTCCATCACCTTGCCCGGCACCTCGACGCCCATCTGCTCGGCCTTGGACTGGAGGATCCCCAGGCGCAACTCGTACGTGGTGGCGTGGATGTCGCCGACCAGACCGCAGCTGAGGCGCGATCTCAGGCGCTCCTCCATGCCTTCCAAGTCCGATGGCGACTTGTCGGCGGAGATGACGATCTGCCGTCCCTGATCGACCAGGGCGTTGAACGTGTGGAAGAACTCTTCCTGTGTCGAGTCCTTGCCGCTGATGAACTGCACGTCGTCGATCATCAACACGTCGACGGAGCGGAACTGGTCCTTGAAGTCCATCGTGTTCTTCTCGCGCAGGGCGCGGATAAAACGGTACATGAACTTCTCCGCCGAAAGGTAGACCACCGAGCGCGACGGATCGGCGGCGCGGATGTGCCAGGCGATGGCGTGCATGAGATGGGTCTTGCCCAGTCCCACGCCGCCGTAGAGGAACAGCGGATTGAACAGCACCGTCGTCGCCTCGGCGACGCGGTGGGCGGCGGCGTAGGCGAATTCGTTGGGCTTGCCGACGACGAAATTCTCGAACGTGAAACGGCGATCCAGCGGCGCGCTGAGGTCGTCGTTGTACCGTCCGCCGCTGTCGGCCTTTGCCGGCCTGGCCGCGGCGGTGGAGTCCTTCTCGTCGGGCGGCGCCGAGGTCGCCTGGTAGCGTTCGGGCTGGACGAAAACGTCGACCGCGCGGATCGCCTTGTCCTCGCCGTTCCACAGGGTGAACAACCGGTCCGCGTAGTGGGCCACCACCCAGTCGCGCATGAAACGGGTGGGGACGGAGATTCTCACCTGACCGTCACGCACTCCGCGCACGGTCATGGGCTTCACCCAACTCTGGTACGCGGCCTCGCCGATCTCCATGCGCAGGCGACTGCAAACCGATGCCCACTGCTCATCGACAAGATTGTCGGTCGTCCCCGTTCCCATTTTTTCAATCGCCCCCACTAGGCCGTCCGACGCCACGGCGGGCGGACGTTCTTCCCACACATGGCGGGCACATGTCCTACCGCGACGCGTACGAGATATAGAGGGGCACGGCGAAGGCGAAACCTTCGAAATCCGCCCGAACCACCAAAAGAGGTGGTGTTCTCATCCCCCCTGAGTCCGTGTTTTGGTCGTTGAATGCTGATCCGGAAACCTGCCTCTCCGGCCCCGGATGAGACCACAGACCATAGACTCGGCGCGTCCTGCAACAGCCCCTTTTTTTATAGCCGCCGATTATTAGTACTTTATTTGTCCGCCCAGTTATATTTAACCGCGCTAGAAATACTTCTTACCTACTACAAGACACGTAACCACACGCGTGACTACTTAAGAAATGCTTTAAAAGCCCTAGCGTGTCTGCTTTTTTTGGAATTCCCCCCCGGTGCGTCGATGGATTCAAATTTACAGAGCGGACCGCGCCGTGGCAACGTGTCCGAATAGGGAACGTCGAAAAAATATTGGAATATTTTTTTGGGCAGGGGTCCGCGCATGAAAAAGGGCCGCGTGACTCAGGACGCGGCCCGCATCGCAACGGGTCCTGAGTTTCAGGCCGCCATGCCCTTGATCCTGGCCGACAGGCGCGAAAGTTTGCGCGACACCGTGTTGCGGTGGAACAAACCTTTGTTGACGCCACGCATCAACTCCGGCTGGGCGGCGCGGAACGCGGCCATCGCCTGTTCCTTGTCGCCGCCCGCGATGGCCCGCTCCACGTTGCGCAGAAAGGTGCGGATGCGGCTGAGCCTGGCGCCTCTGACCGCGGTGCGGCGCTTGATTTGACGGATGCGTTTCTTTGCCGAGTCGTGAGTGGCCATCGAGCAACCTGTATCCGGTGATCGCGAAAAGGAAGGCCGGCTTATATCTCCGGCACCCGGTCCCGTCAACCCCGCGTGTGGGGGATTAAACGGGGAGCCACGGACGCGCCGCCCGGGTCGAGGCCGGTTATCTGTTGGTAAACCTGGGTTGACGTTTCTCGATGAACGCCGCCATGCCCTCTTTCTGATCCTCGGTGGCGAAGGTGGCGTGGAACAGGCGGCGCTCGAAGCGGATGCCTTCGGAAAGGGTCGTCTCATAGGCGCGGTTGACCGCCTCCTTGGTCATCAGCACGGCGGGCCTGGACATCCCGGCGATGGTCTCGGCCGTCTTCAGCGCCTCTTCCACCAGCTCGGCCACGGGCACGATACGGCTGACCAGGCCGATGCGCTCGGCTTCCTCCGCGTCCATCATGCGTCCCGTCAGGCACATCTCCATGGCCTTGGACTTGCCCGCCAGGCGGGCCAGGCGCTGGGTGCCGCCGGCGCCGGGCATGGTGCCCAGGGTGATTTCGGGCTGGCCGAACCGGGCGTTGTCCGCGGCGAGGATGAAGTCGCACATCATGGCGATCTCGCACCCGCCGCCCAGGGCATAGCCGGCGACCGCCGCGATGACCGGCTTGCGGCAGGTGGCGATGCGCTCCCAGTCCCGGGTGATGAAATCACCGAGGTAGGCGTCGATGAAGGTCTTGTCCTGCATCTCCTTGATGTCCGCCCCGGCGGCGAAGGCCTTGTCGTTGCCGGTAATCACGATGGCGCCCACTTCGTCGTCGGCCTCGAACGAATCGAGGGCCTGCTTGAGCTCCGCGATGAGGGCCGCGTTCAGGGCGTTGAGCGCCTTCGTCCGATTGAAGGTGATCAGGCCGACGCGGCCTTTCTTCTCGGCGATGATGTTCTCATAAGCCATCGGGCCCCTCCTCAAGGTTTTTCGGGACGGCGGCTGCCGCCGGTGGACTTCCCCCCGGCCTTCGCCGGCGACAGGGCGAAGCGAACGGTGAGGGCCGGAGCGGGGCCGGCCTTACCGGCGGAGAATTCCAGGACCAGGATTTCGTCTTCGCGGAGGAAGGCGGCCTCCCCCTCGCGCCTCCAGCCAAGCTGCGGCAGGGTGGCGGCGTAGAATTCCAACACCTGGACCCGGGACACCGCGCCCGACGCATAGGCCTCGACGATGCGCCCGGCGGCCGTGTCGAAGACCATCCGCCCCGCGGCGTCCTCTTCCAGACCGGGCATCAGCGGCAGGTCCTCGATGCCGCCGACGAAGGCGACCGTGCCGTGCCCGGCGGCGCCGTCCGCCGCCAGCACATCGGCCCAGCCCAGAGCAACGGCGCAAACGGCGGCGGCGAGCAGCGGGACGCGGCGGGGCGGATGTGTCATGGGCTCCGCTATACCATCAGCGCTGGCGGGTCGCACAATAGAAAGTCGAGCGTCCCGATTGCACGATGCGGCGGATGCCGCGGGTTTTGGCGCGGTCGCAGTCGCATCCCGGACACGGTTCGCCGGTGCGCCCGTAGACGGCGAAGCGGTGCTGGAAATAGCCCAGTTCCCCGGACGGCTGGCGGTGATCGCGCAAGGTCGAGCCGCCGGCCGCGATGGCGTCTTCCAGCACCGCGCGGATGGCGGCGGCCAGGCGCCCGGCCCTTCGCCCCTTGACCGTCATCGCCTTGCGCTTCGGGGAAATGCCGGCGCGGAAAAGGCTTTCGCAGACGTAGATGTTGCCCAGTCCGGCGACCACGGCCTGGTCCATGAGCGCCGTCTTGATCGGCCCGTTCCGGCGCGCCAGCAGCGCCGCCAGCGCGACTCCGTCGAACGCCGCGTCCAGGGGCTCCGGCCCGAGGCGGGCGAGCAGGGGATGGCCGGAAAGCCCTTCGCCGCGGGCCAGGTCCATCAGGCCGAAGCGGCGGGGGTCGCAGAAGCGGATGGTGGAGCCCGCGTCGGTCTCGAAGATCACATGGTCGTGGGGCTCCAGGGGCGGCGGGCGGTCGCCAAAGACCTTGACCCGGCCCGACATGCCCATGTGCATGATCAGCACCGCGCCGTCGTCCAGGTACATCAGGAGGAACTTGCCCCGCCGGCCGAGCTCGAGGACCCGGCGTCCCGTGGTGCGCCGGGCGAAGTCGGCGGGCAGGGGCCGGCGCAGGTCGGGACGGCGCGCCGTCACCCGGCGCAGGACGCGGCCCTCCAGCACGGGCGCCAGGCCCCGGCGTATGGTTTCGACCTCCGGCAATTCGGGCATGGATAGACGCCTGTGTCCTCTGTCCTTGCGCGGGCCGTAAGGTAGCGCACCCGCGCGCCTTACGCTATGGTCGGGACCATGCCCCGGCAGCGGAAAGAAAACGGGGGCGCCCGCGGAACCGGGCCCGTCGCCCACTTCGGATTCCTGAGCGTGCCCGAGGACGAGAAGGCGTCCCTCGTGCGCGGCGTCTTCGGCAGGGTCGCGTCCCGCTACGACCTCATGAACGACCTCATGAGCCTGGGCGTCCATCGCCTGTGGAAGGCGGCCATGATGGACTGGCTGAACCCGCGCCCGGGGATGGCGCTTTTGGACGTGGGCGGCGGCACCGGCGACATCGCGTTCCGTTTCCTCGAGCGCGGCGGCGGCCATGTGTTCGTCTGCGACATCACCACCGCCATGGTGGCGGTGGGGCGCGACCGCGCCGTCGACCGGGGAATACTCGACGGAATCACCTGGATCTGCGGCGACGCCGAGCGCCTGCCCGTCGCCGACGGTTCGGTGGACGCCTATGCGACGGCGTTCTGCCTCCGCAACGTGACCCACGTTTCCCGGGCGCTTGGCGAAGCGCGGCGGGTGCTCAAGCCCGGCGGGCGGTTCCTGTGCCTGGAGTTCAGCCGCCTCGCCGTGCCCGCCCTGGACGGATTGTACGACTCGTACTCCTTCCGGGTGCTGCCGGCCCTGGGCCAGTTGGTGGCCGGCGACCGCGCCGCCTATCGCTATCTGGCGGAAAGCATCCGCCGGTTTCCCGCGCAAGAACCGTTCGCCGCCATGATCGCCGAGGCCGGATTGAGCCAGGTCACGTACCGCAACCTGGCCGGCGGCATCGCGGCCCTGCATTCCGGGTGGCGGATCTAGGCAAATCCCTGATCCCGGCCCGGCGCAACGCGGGGGTTGCACCGCGCGCCGCGCCAGATTATCTTAATCACACAAGGATTTAGTTAAATTTCCGCGGAGGGACCGTGGGCCAAGGCAACCGCATTCTGTTGATCGTTTCCGGCGGCATCGCGGCCTACAAGTGCCTCGACGCCATCCGGCGGTTGCGCGAGCACGGGTTCGCCGTGCGCTGCATCCTGACCCGGGCGGGGGCGGAGTTCGTCACCCCTATGTCCCTCGCCGCGCTCAGCCAGGACAAGGTCTATGAGGACCTGTTCTCGCTCACCGACGAAAGCGGGATGGGGCACATCGAGCTCTCCCGGGACGCCGACCTGGTGCTGGTGGCGCCGGCCACCACCAATATCCTGGCCAGGATGGCGGCGGGCATCGCCGACGATCTGGCGACCACCGCGTTGCTCGCCACCGACAAGCCGGTGATGGTGGCGCCGGCCATGAACGTGCGCATGTGGGAACACGCCGCCACGCGGGCCAACCTGGCGACGCTGGAAGAGCGCGGCGTGCTCCGCGTCGGCCCCACCGAGGGCGACATGGCGTGCGGCGAGTGGGGCATGGGACGCATGGCGGAGGCGGACGACATCGTCGCCGCCGTGGAAGCCTTCTTTCGTCCCAAGGGCCGGCTGAAGGGCCGCCGCGCCCTGGTCACCAGCGGTCCCACCCACGAGGCCATAGACAGCGTGCGCTACCTGGCCAACCGCTCCTCGGGCAAGCAGGGCCACGCCATCGCCGCCGCCCTGGCGCGCCTGGGAGCGGACACCACCCTGGTCTCCGGGCCCACCGGACAGCCCGACCCGCCGGGGGTCGCGGTGGTGCGCGTCGAATCGGCGGTCGAAATGCTGGAGGCCTGCGAACACGCCCTGCCCGTGGACGCCGCGGTGCTGGCGGCGGCCGTCGCCGACTGGCGCGTCGCCGACCCGGTGGTGGGCAAGATCAAGAAGAAAGCCACGCAGGCGGCCCCGACCCTGATCCTGACCGAGAACCCGGACATTCTGGCGGCCTTGAGCAACGGCCGCGGCCGCCGCCCCAAACTGGTGATCGGCTTCGCCGCGGAAACGGACTCGGTGGTTGAAAACGCCGTCGCCAAGCGGGCCGCCAAACGGTGCGACTGGATCCTCGCCAACGATGTCTCGCCGGGCACGGGCACGTTCGGCGGCGACACCAACACCGTGCACCTTGTCTCCGCGGACGGCGTCGAGGACTGGCCGACGCTGACCAAACGGGCGGTGGCCGAGCGTCTGGCCGAGCGCATCGCCGACTCCCTGGACCAGACGCGGTGAGCCCCCTCGCCGTCCCCATCCGGCGGCTGCCCCACGGCGCCGGGCTGCCGCTGCCGTCCTACGCCACCGCCATGAGCGCCGGGGTGGACCTGCTGGCGGCGGTGACCGAGCCGGTGGTCCTGGAGCCCGGGGGACGGGCGTCGATCCCGTCGGGCATCGCCATCGCCCTGCCGCCGGGCTACGAGGCGCAGGTGCGGCCGCGCTCGGGCCTGGCGATGAAGCACGGAATCACGGTGCTCAACAGCCCCGGCACCATCGACGCCGACTATCGCGGCGAGATCGGCGTCATCCTGGTCAATCTGGGCGACGCACCGTTCGGCATCGAACGCGGCATGCGCATCGCGCAGATGGTGGTGGCGCCGGTCAACACCGTTGCCTGGCGCGAGGTGGATTCCCTGCCCGGGAGCGGCCGCGGCGACGGCGGCTTCGGCTCCACCGGCACTAATACCAAGGAGCGCTGATCATGACCCGACGAGCCGGCTTACCAAGGTTTTCGGCCCTAAGCGTGCGCTGTGGCGATGCGGGGCATCGCGAAGCGTGCGCGACGCCGTCCGAAAGCCTTGGTAAGCCGCCGTTGCGGT
>JACZWD010000273.1 GCA_022572335.1 Pseudomonadota bacterium | reverse complement strand
TGCGCATCAGCACCCGGCGCAGGTTCCAAGAAGACGTGGCGTAGCGCCCCAGGTAATGGAGCGCCGCGTTGCCAAGCGATGCGTCCGTCGCCTTGCGCGGGCCCCGGCGCCCCCGCTTGCGCCGCCCCGGCGTCCCCGCCGCAGCCGGGTCTTTGCCGTCGGCATCGGTCATGGGGTGTATAGTCCCACGGCGTGCGCGGGCGCGGACGGATTTTTTCCCGGGGGATGCCGCGGACCCTTTTTTTCCTTCGGCGCGCACCCCGCACGCGGCTATAAAAGCGCCCACGCGCAATCGGCAGAGAGGTCCCCCATGACCGACATCGGCGCCTTCAAGTGGATCGGGCTGTGGACGCTTTATGCGCGCGAGGTGCGCCGGTTCCTCAAAGTGTATACCCAGACCATCATCGCGCCGGTGGTGACGACCCTGCTGTTCCTCACCGTTTTCGCGCTCGCCATCGGGCCGGCCGTGGGAAACGTCGGCGGAACGCCGTTCCTGGAGTTCCTGGCCCCCGGCCTGATCATGATGGCGATCGTCCAGAACTCCTTCGCCAACACCTCGTCGTCGATCCTGATCGCCAAGGTGCAGGGCAACATCGTGGACACCCTGATGCCGCCGTTTACCGCCCACGAGCTGACCCTGGCCATCGCCCTCGGCGGGGTGACCCGCGGCGTCCTTGTCGCCGTGGCGGTGGGCGCCGCCATGGGCCTGTTCGTGCCGCTGCACATCCAGCACTTCGCCTTTATCGTCTATCACGCGGTGGCGGCGGCGCTGATGCTGTCCCTGCTCGGCACCATCGGCGGCATCTGGGCGGACAGGTTCGACCACATCGCGGCGGTGACCAATTTCGTGGTCATGCCGCTGTCGTTCCTTTCGGGCACCTTTTACTCCATCCAGCGCCTGCCCGAGGCGTTCCAGGTCTTCGCCCACCTCAATCCGTTCTTTTACATGATCGACGGCTTCCGCTACGGCTTCACCGGGGTTGCCGACGGCTCGCTCGGCGCCGGGGTGGTGGTGATGGCGGGCGTCAACGGGGGCCTGTGGGCGCTCTGTCACTGGATGTTCGCCAGCGGATACAAGCTGAAGCCGTGAGCGCCCCGGCGCCGTTGACATCGGGGCCGGGATGCAGATACTGGGCCGCTTTCCCGGGACAGGGCCGGTGCCCGGCACCGGTCCCGGCTGTTCCAGGAGGGTGCCCGTGATTCCTCCGCTCATGCCCACCTACGCGCGCGCCGACGTCGCCTTCGAGCGGGGCGAGGGGGTCTACCTGTTCGCCACCGACGGGCGGCGCTACCTGGACTTCGGGGCGGGCATCGCGGTCGTCGCGCTGGGCCATTGCCACCCGCACCTGGTGGAGGCGCTGGCGCGCCAGGCGGGAGCCCTGTGGCACTGTTCGAATCTCTACCGGATTCCCGGCCAGGAGCGCCTGGCCGAGCGCCTGGTGGCGAACACCTTCGCCGATTCGGTCTTCTTCGCCAACTCGGGCGCCGAGGCCGTCGAGTGCGGCTTGAAGATGATCCGCAAGCATTTCGACGACGCCGGCAGCCCGGAGCGCTACCGGGTGATCACCTGCGCCGGCGGGTTCCACGGCCGCACCCTGGCCACCATCGCCGCCGGCCGCCAGGAGAAGCACCTGCAGGGCTTCGATCCCGTGGTCGACGGTTTCGACCAGGTGGCGTTCGGCGATGTCGACGAATTGCGCGCCGCCATCACCGACGAGACCGCCGCCATCTTAGTCGAGCCGGTGCAGGGCGAAGGCGGCATCCGCCCGGCGGCGCTGGGGTACCTGCGCGGCCTGCGCGAGGTCGCCGACGAATACGGGCTTCTGCTCTTCTTCGACGAGATCCAGTGCGGCATGGGCCGCACCGGCAAGTTGTTCGCCCATGAATGGGCGGGCATGGCGCCGGACATACTGGCCGCGGCCAAGGGCCTGGGCGGCGGCTTTCCGGTGGGGGCGTGCCTGGCCACGGAAAAGGCCGCCCGGGCGCTGAGTGCGGGCAGCCACGGCTCCACCTTCGGCGGCAACCCGCTGGCCATGGCGGTGGCCAACGCGGTCCTCGACGTGGTGCTGGCGGACGGCTTCCTGGACCGCGTGGACGCGGTGGCCAGGCTTCTGTGGAGGCGGCTGGAGTCCCTGGTCGAGGCCCATCCCAAGGTCCTCCGCGGCCTCCGGGGCGCCGGCCTGATGGTCGGCCT
>JACZWD010000109.1 GCA_022572335.1 Pseudomonadota bacterium | reverse complement strand
GGCCCCCCGGGGGTCGCGGGGGCGCCCCCCGCATACGGTGTCGGGGGGACACCCCCCGGTGGCCCCCCGGGGGTCGCGGGGGCGCCCCCCGCATACGGTGTCGGGGGGACACCCCCCGGTGGCCCCCCGGGGGTCGCGGGGGCGCCCCCCGCATACGGTGTCGGGGGGACACCCCCCGGTGGCCCCCGGGGGTCGCGGGGGCGCCCCCCGCATACGGTGTCGGGGGGGACACCCCCCGGCGGCCCCCCGGGGCGTCGGGAAGGCTTGCCGATGGGCCCGCATCGCCCGCGCCTCCCCTCCTGCCGGGGAAACGGGAAAAGCGATCGTATGGGTGCACTTTAGCTGATGCAGGCCACTTAAGCCGCCTTTTTCATATACGACCTGATCAGTTCCTCGGCGATCTGCACGGTGTTCAGGGCCGCGCCCTTGCGCAGGTTGTCCGCCACCACCCACAGGTTCAGACCGTTCTTCACCGTCTTGTCGGCGCGGATGCGGCTGACGTAGACCGGATCCTCGCCGGCGCATTCGGCGGGCGTCACGTAGCCTTCGTCGGCGCGGTGATCGACCACGATGATCCCCGGCGCCGCCCTCAGGGCGCGGGCGGCCGCGGCCGCGGACAGGGGGCTGGCGAACTCCAGGTTCACCGCCTCGGCATGGCCGATAAAGACGGGCACGCGCACGCAGGTGGCGGTGATCTGGATGTCCGGATCCAGGATCTTCCTGGTCTCCACCGCCATCTTCCATTCCTCCCTGGTCGCGCCGTCGTCCATGAAGACGTCGATGTGGGGGATGACGTTGAACGCGATCTGCTTGGGGAACATCTTCTGGTGCCGCGCCGCCGGCTCGTTCATGTAGATGCCGCGGGTCTGGTTGAACAGCTCGTCCATGGCCGCCTTGCCCGAGCCCGAGGTCGACTGGTAGGTGGCGACCACCACCCGCTTGATCGTGGCCAGGTCGTGGAGCGGCTTGAGCGCCATCACCAGCTGGATGGTCGAGCAGTTGGGATTGGCGATGATGTTGCGCTTGGTGTACCCGGCGATGGCGTGGCCGTTCACCTCGGGCACCACCAGGGGCACGTCGGGCTCCATGCGGAAATGCGAGGTGTTGTCGATGACCACGGCGCCGGCGGCGGCGGCGCGCGGGCTGTGCACCGCCGAGACCTTGGCGCCGGGCGAGGACAGCACGATGTCGATGCCGGCGAAGTCGAAGCCGGCGAGATCCCGTACCTTCAGGACCGTGTCCTCGCCGAACGACAGCTCGCTGCCGACCGATCTCTCGGACGCCAGGGCGATGACCTCGTCGGCGGGGAAGTCACGCTCGGCCAGGGTGGAGAGGATCTCGCGTCCCACGTTGCCGGTGGCGCCGACGACGGCGACTCTGTAACCCATTCCCCTGTACTCCGAAATCCGCGCCCCGGGCGGCGCCCGGCCCGATCACTTACGCCCGTTGACGCCGGTTTTCAAGGGATTCCAGCCTTATGCCGGATTTCCGCGTGAATGAGTTGCGCGTGTCGAAACACAAGGTCCGCGACAAGGACTGACGATTTCTGAAATGCCCGATTTTCGCCCCCGGGCCGCGGGTTCGCGGCCGCCGGTCCCGCCGCCTCACCCCGCCAGCTTGTCCATCTCGCCGGTGATCGCCTCGCCCATCACCGAGGTGGAGACCCTGGCCTTGCCGGGCTGCATGATATCGGCGGTGCGCAGCCCGCCGTCGAGCACCTTGCGGGCCGCGGTCTCTATGAGATCGGCGTCTTCGTCCATGTCGAAGGAGTAGCGCAGGCACATGGCGAAGCTGAGCAGGGTGGCCAGCGGATTGGCCAAACCCTTGCCGGCGATGTCGGGGGCGGTTCCGTGCACCGGCTCGTAGAGCGCGAGGCGCCGGCCGCTGCCGTCCACGGCGCCCAGGCTGGCCGAGGGCAGCATGCCCAGGGAACCGGTCAGCATGGCCGCCGTGTCCGAGAGCATGTCGCCGAACAGGTTGTCGGTGACGATGACGTCGAACTGCTTGGGGTTGCGCACCAACTGCATGGCGCAGTTGTCGGCGTACATGTGGCTCAGCTCGACCCCGGCGAACTCGGTGTCGTGGACCTTCTGCACCTCCTCGCGCCACAGGACGCCGCTTTCCATGACGTTGGCCTTCTCGACCGAACAGACCCTGTTGCCGCGCTTCCCGGCCAGCTCGAAGGCGACCCGGGCGACGCGCTGGATCTCGGGCGTCGTGTAGACCTGGGTGTTGACTGCCCGGCGGGTGCCGTCGGGCAGGTCCTCGATGCCCCTGGGCTCGCCGAAATAGATGCCGCCGGTGAGCTCGCGCACGATCATGATGTCGAGGCCCCTGATCACCTCCTCCTTCAGGGTCGAGGCGTCGGCCAGGGCGTCGAAGACCACCGCCGGGCGCAGGTTGGCGAACAGGTCCATGTCCTTGCGCAGGCGCAGCAAGCCGCGCTCGGGTTTGTCCGCGAACGGCAGATCGTCCCACTTGGGCCCGCCGACGGCGCCCAGCAGAACGGCGTCCGCCTCCATGGCCTGGGCCATGGTTTCGTCGGTGATGGGCGTGCCGTGGACGTCGTAGGCGGCGCCGCCGACGAGCCCTTCCTTGACGTCGAACGTGGCGGCGCGCCGTTTCTCCATCCAGTCGATGACGCGCCGCACCTCGCCCATCACTTCCGGGCCGATGCCGTCGCCGGGCAGGATCAACAGCCGTTTGTTGGCGGGCATGGATTTACCCCTCCTTTACCTGTCGCCCGGTCGGGTGGGCCGGAGTCGCGGGGCGGACGCCCGGTCAGGAATACAGCCAGGGCTGGGTCTCTTTTTGCCTGGCCTCGAAATCGTCGATCTTTTCGGCCCTGTCTAGGGTCTGCGCGATGTCGTCGATGCCGTTCAACAGACAGTGCTTGTCGAAGGGGTCCACGTCGAAGGTGACGGAGGCGCCGTCGGGGCCGGTGATCACCTGGTTTTCCAGGTCCACGGTGAGGGTGGCGTTGGTGCCGCGTCCGGCGTCGTCCATCAGCCTGTCCACGTCCGTCTCGGGCAGGCGGACGGGCAGGATGCCGTTTTTCACGCAGTTGTTATAAAAGATCTCGGCGAAGCTGGGGGCAATGACGCAGCGGATGCCGAAGTCGAGAAGCGCCCACGGCGCGTGCTCGCGCGACGAACCGCAGCCGAAGTTCGTCCCCGCCACCAGGATGCGCGCCTTGCGGTAGGGCGGCTTGTTGAGCACGAAATCGGGATTCTCGCTGCCGTCTTCCCGGTAGCGCATCTCGAAGAACAGGCCCTTGGCGAAGCCCGTGCGCTTGATCGACTTGAGGAACTGCTTGGGGATGATCATGTCGGTATCGACGTTGATCATCGGCAGGGGCGCGGCGACGCCGGTCAGCGTGGTGAATTTTTCCATCGCCGTCTTCCCTCCCCCTCAAGCCAGCTTGCGCACGTCGGTGAGGTGCCCGGTCACGGCCGCCGCCGCGGCCATGACCGGGCTCACCAGGTGGGTCCGCCCGCCGGCGCCCTGGCGCCCCTCGAAGTTGCGGTTCGACGTCGACGCGCAGCGCTCGCCCGGCTTCAGCTTGTCGGCGTTCATGGCCAGGCACATGGAACAGCCCGGCTCGCGCCATTCGAAGCCGGCCTCGATGAAGATCCGGTCCAGCCCCTCGGCCTCGGCTTCCTTCTTGATCAGGCCGGAGCCGGGAACCACCATGGCGCCCACCCCCGGGGCCACCCTGCGGCCCTTGGCGACGGCCGCCGCGGCGCGCAGGTCCTCCATGCGGCCGTTGGTGCACGACCCGATAAAGACCTGGTCCACCGCGATGCCGTCGAGCGGCGTGCCGGGAGCGAGGCCGATGTAGGCGAGCGAGCGCTCCATGGCCTTGCGCCGGCCCGCGTCGGGCTCCCCGGCGGGGTCCGGCACCGTGCCGGTGATCGGCAGCACGTCCTCTGGGCTGGTGCCCCAGGTGACCTGCGGGGCGATGGCGGCCGCCTCGATCACCGTTTCGCTGTCGTAGGCGGCGCCGTCGTCGGACGGCAGGGTATTCCAATAGGCCACCGCCTGATCCCAGGCGCCTTCTGCGGGCGCCATGGGCCGGCCCTTGAGATAGGCGAAGGTGGTCTCGTCGGGGGCGATCAGACCGGCGCGGGCGCCGGCCTCGATGGACATGTTGCACACCGTCATGCGCCCTTCCATGGTGAGGTCCCGCACCGCCTTGCCCGCGTACTCGATGACGTGGCCGGTGCCCCCGGCGGTGCCGATGGTGCCGATGATGGCGAGGATCAGGTCCTTGGCGCCGACGCCGAAGGGAAGATCGCCGTCGATCTTGATGCGCATGTTCCTGGCCGGCTTCTGCACCAGGGTCTGGGTGGCCAGCACGTGCTCCACTTCCGAGGTGCCGATGCCGAACGCCAGCGCCCCGAAGGCGCCGTGGGTGGCGGTGTGGGAATCGCCGCAGACGATGGTCAGGCCGGGCAGGGTGAAGCCCTGCTCCGGGCCGATGATGTGGACGATGCCCTGGCGCTCGTCGGCCATGGAGAAATAGGGGATATCGAAGTCGGCGCAGTTCTTGTCCAGGGCCTCCACCTGGATCCGCGATTCGGCGTCGGCGATGCCGCCCGAGCGGTTGGTCGTGGGCACGTTGTGGTCGGCCACGGCCAGGGTGGCGTCGGCCCGGCGCACCGTGCGCCCGGCCGCCCGCAAGCCCTCGAAGGCCTGCGGGCTGGTCACCTCGTGCACCAGATGGCGGTCGACATACAGCAGGCAGGTGCCGTCGTCCTGCACGTCCACCAGGTGGCTTTCCCAGATCTTGTCGAACAGCGTGCGCGGTTCACTCATCTGTTTGGCGTCGCCTCCGGCCGGCATCCCACCCGCCGGCGAGCCGCCGGCGGACGCAGATATTCCTACCGCCGATCGGCCCGGGAATCAATTGCCCACTGTGAAACCGTGAACCCACGTCGATTTCGGAGTACCTTGCCGATCGTGCCGTTGGATGACCGGCGGATGGTCCGCGATGGCGGACGGCCGTCGGCCGGACCGCGCCGGAAGAGAGGCCCGTGACCGGGGAGAATACCGTGAATCATGCTTTCAGGACCTGGCGTACGCCGACGCTGATCATCCTCGCCGGCTGCCTGATTTCCCTCCTCAATTTCGGGGTGCGTGCCGGCTTCGGGCTGTGGCTCGATCCGATGTCGCGAACGTTCGAATGGAGCCGCGAGGTGTTCTCCCTCGCCGTCGCCATCCAGAACCTGACGTGGGGCGTGGCGCAACCCTTCGCCGGCGCGCTGGCCGACAGATACGGCACCGGCCGGGTGCTGGCGGCGGGCGGCGTGATCTACGCCGTGGGCGTCTTTCTCGTCGCCTTTTCCGGCACGCCGACGACGCTCACTCTCTCCCTCGGACTCCTCGTCGGCCTCGGCGTCGCCGGCTCGTCCTTCGCCATCGTGCTCGCGGCCTTCGGCCGCATGGTGCCGGCGGACCGGCGCTCCAGGGCCCTCGGCCTGGGTACGGCGGCGGGTTCCATGGGCCAGTTCCTCCTCGTTCCGGCGGGCCAGCTGTTCCTCGAGGCCTATGGCTGGCAGGCGGCCCTGATCATCCTCAGCCTTTTCCCGCTCGCCATCGTGCCGCTGGCCACGGCGCTGGCCGGGCGCGCCGAGGCGGCGCCCGGGGAGCGCCACCAGTCCCTGGGCGCGGCGGTGCGCGAGGCCGGCGTTCACCGCGGCTATTGGCTGCTGGTCTCTGGATTCTTCGTCTGCGGCTTCCACGTGGCGTTCATCCAGACGCACCTGCCGTCCTACATCACCGACCTTGGACTGGCGCCCGAGCTGGGCGCATGGGCGCTCGCCTCGGTCGGGCTCTTCAACATCGTCGGCGCCTACACCTCGGGCGTGCTCGGCGGCAGGTACAGCCAGAAATACCTGCTCAGCGGCCTGTACGTGTCCCGCGCCGTCGTCATCGCCCTGTTCGTCCTGTCCCCGGCCAGCGTTGCCTCGGTGCTCATGTTTTCCGTCGCCATCGGCCTGCTGTGGCTGTCCACCGTGCCGCTCACCTACGGCGTGGTCGCGAAGATCTTCGGCCCCCGCTACATGGCGACCCTGTTCGGATTCGTCTTCTTCAGCCACCAGTTGGGCGCCTCCCTCGGCGTCTGGCTGGGCGGATATCTCTTCGCCGCGACGGGTTCGTACGTGACGGTGTGGTGGATGACGGTGGCGCTCGCCCTGTTCGCGGCGCTGGTGCACCTGCCGATCGACGACCGCCAGGTCGTCAGGCCGGCGGCGGCGGGGTGACGCCGAAAGGCCAAACGACCGGGCCGCGGCCGGCGGACGACCGCCTATGCCTGCCGGATGCAGATGGGTTTCCGATCGCGTGATTGCCCGTTATTAATATCGGGCGATCTGGATATCCCGCGTGCAACAGGGCGAGGGTTCCCATGTTGAGTCCGGCAAGTCGGTCCGTCGTTTTGTCCATGATCGGCGGCATGATGGCCGCCTCCTACCTGGACAGCGAAGGCTTCGTGGACCTGAGTTACGGGTTCCCGCGGGGTGGCCTCGCCGAGGGCGCACTCATCGCCATTACCGGCGCCGTGGCGGGCTACGTGGTTTTGCTGGTCTTCCGCAAGCTGCGGAATTTTGCGGCCCGCGACAAGCCGTAGCGGCCTGTATCCGCTAAATTGCACCCATACGACGGTCTTGCGAGATTTCCGGCCAGTACCCTCTGTCACAATCGGATGACACGGGTGACGGCCATGGGCCGTCATTCGGCCTTTTCGGACGCGCCTTTCTTTTTCGCCTTCTTTTCGGATTTCGCGTCAGGGGCCGCGGCGTTTTTTGCTGCGCTATTTTTCGCCTTTCTTTTGCGCTTGGGCTTGGCGGGCTTGTCCGTCCCGGCGGCCGCCGCGGCATCGGCCACGCCTTCGTCCGTTTTGTCGGGCATGGCGGTGCGCCTTTCCACCTTTTCGGTGATGCGCGCCCTCTTGCCGGTGAGCCCGCGCAGGTAATAAAGCTTGGCCCGGCGCACGTCGCCCCGGCGCACCACGTCGATGGCGGCGATGGCGGGCGAATAGAGCGGGAAGACCCGCTCCACGCCCTCACCGTACGAGATCTTGCGCACCGTGAACGACGAGTTCAGGCCGTCGTTCTTGCGCGCGATGCACACGCCCTCGAAGGCCTGAACGCGCTCGCGCGAACCCTCGACCACCTTGACGTGGACCCTCAGCGAATCGCCGGGCCGGAACCGGGGAATGGGGCGGTCCTTGGTCAGTTTTTCGACCTGTTCCTGTTCGAGTTCCTTGATCACGTTCATGGCACACAATCCTTCGTCTTAAACATTCTCGCCTTCGTCTTAAACATTCTAACGCCCGGCTTCCCGGGTCTCGACGTAGCGCGACCACAGGTCCGGGCGGCGTTCCCGTGTAACCTTTTCGGCCTGGGCCCGGCGCCAGGCGTCGATGTTGTCGTGGTGGCCCGAGGTCAGCACCTCCGGCACCTCCCGGCCCTGCCACACCCGGGGCCGGGTGTATTGGGGATACTCCAGCAGCCCCCGTTCGAAACTTTCCTCCGCCAGCGACCGGGCGCTGCCGACAACACCGGGCAGCAGGCGCACGCAGGCGTCGATCAGCGCAATGGCCGCCGGCTCGCCGCCGGACAGGACGAAATCCCCGAGGCTGACCTCTTCGGCTCCGCGCGCCTCGAGCACCCGTTCGTCGACGCCCTCGTAGCGCCCGCACAACAGAACCATCCCCGGCCCCTGGGCGAGACCGCGCACCCGCGTCTGGGTCAGCGGGCGGCCGCGCGGCGTCAGGTGAATCAGCGGCAGCCGGCAAGCCGTCTCCAACGCCGCCTCGATGGCCCGATCCATCACTTCGGCAAGCATCACCATGCCCGGCCCGCCGCCGAAAGGGGCGTCGTCCACGGTCCGGTGTTTATCGCGCGCGAAGGCGCGGATGTCCACCGTTTCCAAGGCCCAGCCCCCTTTCTCCAGGGCCTGGCCGGCCAGGGTCAGGCCCAGGGGTCCGGGGAACATCTGCGGGAACAGGGTGAGGACCTTGACGGTCCACCGGGACCCGCGCTTTTGCTCACTCATGCCTCGTCCTTTCCGGCGGGCGCGCCTTCCGCCCCGTCCTCCGGCGCATCGAGCAGACCGGCCGGCGGGTCGATCACCAGGCGTCCCCCGGCCACGTCCACTTCCGGCACCACGGCGCGGGTAAAGGGCACCATCACCACGCCGCACCGGTCCCCGGCGATTTCCAGAACCGGGCCGGCGCCGAAATCGTAGACGGCGCGCACCGTGCCCAGGGCCTCGCCCGCCGCGCCGGCCGCCAGTTCGGCGCGCAGCCCGATGAGGTCGGCGTGGTAGTACTCGCCCACGCCGGGCTCCGGCAGCGCCGCGCGCCGCACGTGGAGCCGCACGCCCTTGAGCGCCTCGGCGGCGTCGCGGTCCTCCACCCCTTCGATCCGGGCGACGAGCTGTCCCTTGGCGCCGCCGGTCACCCGAACCCGGAAGGAGCGGCCGCCGGTGTCGTCACAGAGGGTCCCGTACCGGGCAAGGTCGGCCGGATCGGCGGTGAAACTCCTGATCCGCACCTCGCCCTTCAGTCCCCGGGGCCCGGTGACGACGCCGAGGCAAACAAGGTCGGCCGCCCGTTCGCGCCTTCGTACCGCCATGGCACCCCGGTGTCAGCCGCCCCCTTTATCGTCGGCCGGTTTTTCCTCGACCGGGGCGTCGTCCCCGGCCTTCTCCCCCGACGGCGCTTCCGCGGGAGCGTCCTCGTCGGCCTTGGCGGCTTCGGCGTCCGGCTCCCTGGCGGCGGCCTCGGCGGCGGGCTTGTCCTCCGCCGCGGCCTCTGCGGCCGGGGCCTCGTCGGCGGCCTTCGCGGCCTCGGCGTCCGGCTCCCTGGCGGCGGCCTCGGCGGCGGGCTTGTCCTCCGCCGGGGCCTCTGCGGCC